>NZ_JABFOM010000023.1:0-61328 GCF_013116715.1 Arthrobacter sp. 147(2020) | reverse complement strand
GTGCCGCCCACCCTGTTCGCCACCCTCCGCCCGTATCAACAGGACGGCTTCAACTGGCTCGCGTTCCTCTACCAGCACGGGCTCGGCGGGGTGCTCGGGGATGACATGGGGCTCGGCAAGACCCTGCAGACCCTTGCGCTGCTCACCCATGCGAAAGAGCAGGGCGAGTCGAAGCCCTTCCTCGTCGTCGCACCCACCTCGGTGGTCCCGAACTGGGTTTCGGAGGCGCACCGCTTCGCCCCCGGCCTCGCGGTCACCTCAGTTGCGGACACCCAGGCGAAAAGCGGCATCGACCTGGCGAAGGTGACGGCCGGGGCCGACGTCGTCGTCACCTCCTACACGCTGTTCCGGCTGGACTTCGACAAATACCAGGCGCAGGAATGGGCGGGGTTGATCCTTGACGAGGCCCAGTTTGTGAAGAACCGGACCGCTAAGGTGCACCTGTGCGCCAAGGAGTTCTCCGCCCCGTTCAAACTGGCGATCACCGGCACCCCGATGGAGAACAACCTGATGGAACTGTGGTCGCTGTTCTCGATCACAGCCCCGGGCCTGTTCCCTTCGGCCCGCCGCTTCACCGAGGACTATCGGAACCCGATCGAGAAGTCGGGCAACACCGAGCGGCTCGCGCGCCTGCGGCGCAGGATCCGGCCGCTGCTGATGAGGCGCACCAAGGAGGCGGTCGCCTCCGACCTGCCCCCAAAGCAGGAGCAGGTCCTGGAGGTGGAACTGCATGCGAAGCACCGGAAGATCTACCAGACCCATCTGCAGCGCGAACGGCAGAAACTGCTGGGCCTGATCGAGGACCTGGACCGCAACCGGATGATCGTCTTCAGGTCGCTGACCCTGCTGCGGATGCTCAGCCTCGACGCGTCCCTGGTGGACCAGGCGTACGACGGCGTCCCCTCAGCGAAGCTCGATGTCCTGTTCGAACAGCTCGAGGACGTGGTGGCGGAGGGCCACCGGGCGCTGGTCTTCAGCCAGTTCACTTCCTTCCTGAAGAAGGCTGCGGAGCGGCTGGACGCGCAGGGCATACCCTACAGCTACCTTGACGGGTCCACCCTGCGCCGCGGCGACGTGATCAATAAGTTCAAGGACGGTGAGGCACCCGTCTTCCTGATCAGCCTCAAGGCTGGCGGGTTTGGCCTGAACCTCACCGAGGCTGACTACGTGTTCCTGTTGGATCCCTGGTGGAACCCGGCCACGGAGGCGCAGGCCGTCGACCGCACCCACCGGATCGGCCAGACCCGCAACGTCATGGTCTACCGGATGGTGGCGTCGGGGACCATCGAGGAGAAGGTGATGAAGCTCAAGGACCAGAAGGCCAAACTCTTCAGTTCAGTGATGGACGACGACGCCGTCTTCAGCTCTGCGCTGACCGCCGACGACATCAGGGGGCTGCTGGAGGGCTAGAGTCAAGGGGGTGAGTCAACAATTAGTGAACGACCTGCCCGCAACCTCCCCCCTGACCGGTTTCGTCCAGGTGCGTGGTGCCCGGGAGAACAACCTTCGCAACGTAAGCGTGGACGTCCCCCGCGACGCCATCGTCGCGTTCACCGGCGTTTCCGGCTCAGGAAAATCCTCGCTTGCCTTCGGCACCATCTACGCCGAAGCCCAACGCCGCTACTTCGAGTCGGTAGCCCCCTACGCGCGGCGACTGATCCAGCAGGGGTCCAACCCACGGGTCGACGAAATTACCGGACTGCCGCCCGCCGTCGCGCTGCAGCAGCGCCGCGGCACCCCCAGTTCCCGGTCGACGGTGGGCACCGTCACCACCCTCTCCAACTCCGTGCGGATGCTGTTCTCCCGAGCCGGCACCTATCCTGAGGGCGCCGAGTCCCTGGACTCTGACTCCTTCTCCCCCAACACCGCCGCCGGAGCATGCCCGCAGTGCCATGGGCTGGGGATCGCCCACACTGTCAGCGAGGAATCCCTGGTCCCGGATCCGTCACTGACGATCCGCGAGGGCGCCATCGCCGCGTGGCCCGGAGCCTGGCAGGGCAAGAATCTGCGCGACGTCGTAAGTGAACTCGGCCACGACCTCGACACCCCCTGGAACCAGCTTCCGAAGGAATCCCGCGACTGGATCCTGTTCACCGAGGAACAACCGGTGGTGGAGGTCACCCCGCAGCGGGACCGGGTCGCAAAACCCTACAAAGGCCGGTTCTGGAGCGCGAAGAGTTATGTGCTCCACACCCTCGCCGACTCCTCCAGCCAGTCGATGCGCGAGCGCGTCCTGCAGTTCATGCACAGCGGCCCGTGCCCCTTGTGCGGGGGCAGCGGACTGAAGCAGGCAGCCCTGGCGGTCACCTTCGCCGGCTACACCATCGCTGAACTGACGAATGTGCCACTCGCCGAGCTGGCAACCATCGTCGAGCCCACCGCCACCCTGCAGCACGCAGGATCCAGCTCCCGCGCCCTGAGTTCCGGGGAAACCACCGAGGTGGCGGTCACCCTGACCAAGGACCTCTACCAGCGCGTCGGCGTGCTGCTGGATCTGGGCTTGGGCTACCTGAGCCTGCGCCGTCCCACTCCCACCCTGTCCCCGGGGGAGATGCAGCGTCTGCGTATTGCCACCCAGCTGCGGTCAGGCCTCTTCGGCGTCATCTACGTCCTCGATGAGCCGTCGGCAGGCCTGCATCCCGCCGACGCCGAACCGCTGCTCGAGGTCCTGCAGCAACTGAAGTCCTCCGGTAATTCGGTGTTCGTGGTGGAACATGACATGGACGTGGTCCGCAGCGCCGACTGGGTGGTCGATGTTGGTCCCAAGGCCGGCGAGGCCGGCGGGTCGGTCCTCTACAGCGGCGCCGTGCCAGGCCTCGCTGACGTTGAGGAGTCGGTCACCCGGCCGTTCCTCTTCCCCGAGCAGGCTCCCCCGTCAGCGGACGCCGCGCTGCGGGAACCGGAGCGCTGGCTGACAATGAACAACATCAGCCGCCACAACCTGCGCGGCCTCGACGCCACGATCCCCCTGAATGTGCTGACCGCCGTCACTGGTGTCTCCGGCTCCGGCAAGTCGACGCTCGTCTCCCAAGTGCTCGCCGACGTCGTCGGTGATTACCTGCGCGCCGGCGTTCCGGCGGAGGACACCGACGACGACGGCAGCGACCGCGACTGCGCACCGGGTGACCACATGACGGTGGGCCATGTGGAGGGCCTCGACCTGATCGACCGGTTGGTCCGCGTGGATCAGCGTCCGATCGGCCGGACCCCCCGCTCCAACCTGGCCACCTACACGGGCCTGTTCGACGCCGTCCGGAAGCTGTACGCAGGGACGGATGAGGCCAGGGCACGCGGCTACGGCGCAGGACGGTTCTCGTTCAACGTGACCGGCGGCCGCTGCGAGACATGCCTGGGCGAGGGGTTCGTCTCCGTTGAGCTCCTGTTCCTGCCCGGCAGTTACGGGCCCTGCCCTACCTGCGACGGGTCACGCTACAACCCCGAGACCCTCGAAATCACCTACCGGGACCGGACCATCGCCGAGGTCCTCGGGCTCACCGTCGATGCTGCCGCCGAGTTCCTCGCCGACGTCCCCGCCGCGGCGCGCAGCCTGACCACCCTCCGGCAGGTGGGGCTCGGCTATCTGCGGCTCGGCCAGCCAGCCACCGAACTGTCCGGCGGCGAGGCGCAGCGGATCAAGCTCGCCACCGAGCTGCAGCGTGCCCGCCGCGGGCACACCCTGTACGTGCTCGACGAGCCCACCACGGGGCTTCACCCCTCCGATGTGCAGCTGCTGTTGGCCCAGCTGAACAACCTGGTGGACGCCGGCAACACCGTGGTCGTCGTCGAACACGATATGGCGGTGATCGCCGCGGCCGACTGGGTGATCGATCTGGGGCCCTCGGGCGGCGACGAGGGCGGCCGGATCGTTGCGGCCGGGACGCCGTCGACGGTTGCGGACACTCCTGAAAGCCGGACCGCACCCTACCTCGCCCGGCGGTTGGCGACCGCAAGGTAGTGCCGTTGGCGACGCCGGCCCGACGGGTTAGCGGCGCTGGCCGCTGTAACTCTTTTTCCCGGCGGCGCTGGCTGTCGCGCCGATGTGGTTCCCGCGGCTTTGGTCCACCACGGGACCGGTCCCAGCGATTTCGCGGATCTGTTCGATGCCAGCGATGGCCTGCGGTTTGGTTGCATAGTAAGTGGAAACGGCGACCAGTGCTCCGTCGCCAGCCATCAGTTTGATCCGGTATCCACCGTCGTGCGCATCCACTATTTTGAAGTAGCCTGACACTTTCTTACCTCCTTGTAAGGAATGTCTTTACGGGTACCTTCATATTAGGAGCCCCCGCCCCGGGTGGATATGGTTCACGCGCATTTTCCCGCCCCAGTTCAGGGTCTTTCGTCCTATGCTGGCTGCTCTACCGGCGGTAAAATAAGAGGGCTGGCACGGGCAACGATCCCGCGCCAACGGCCCTGTAAAAGCTCGGCGAATGGTTCCAAATTGTTTGAGGTTGTTTTCTCGTTTTGAGGGAGGGGAGATGACTACCGCATCGCACCATGATGCACGTGACTTTCACGTAACCCGCGAGCTGGTTCGAACGGGCTCGATGGGATTGGGCGTAGTCTTTCTGCTTTTGGGCGTCCTGGCCTTCGTGCCGGGACTGACGACACAATACGGTTCGCTGGCCTTCGCCAGCGGGTCCGAGGCGCTGCTCTTCGGCGTCTTTCAGGTGTCCATCCTGCTCAACATCGTCTATCTGATTGTCGGAGCAGCCGGGATCATTATGAGCAGGGACAGCCGTGGCTCCCGCAATTTCCTGCTGGGAAGCGGCGCATTGTTCCTGATCATGTGGATCTACGGTGTGGTCATCGACCTCGGGTCGACGGCCAACTTCCTGTCGTTCAACGCGGCAGGCAACTGGCTTCATCTGATCCTCGCGCTGGTCGCTGGGGGCATCGCCCTCACGCACATGGCGCGGACTCGTGGAGGTAGCCAATCAACCCACACCTAATCAGCGGCTTACGGCCCAGATCATAAAAGGTGCCTTGAGCCGACTCTCGTCGGTTCAAGGCACCTTGTGTGTGCAACTGCCTCAACTCCGGATGCAACGTGCATGCAACGTTGGTGCAACCCGGATCGCGATACGGTCGCCATGGGCCCCGTCACCGACGACAGGGCTGTTCGGAAACGGAAGGGAAGCTCATGCCTGGAAACAAAGCCGTTGCTTACAAAGGACCCGGGAAAGTGGAGGTCATCGACATCGACTATCCCACCTTCGAGCTCAAGGATGGGCCTGGGGTGAATCCGGCCAATGTGGGCCGTCAGGTGCACCACGGCGTCATCCTCAAGACTGTTACGACGAATATCTGTGGCTCCGACCAACACATGGTGCGGGGCCGCACCACTGCCCCCTCCGATCTGGTGCTCGGCCACGAGATCACCGGCGAGGTGGTCGAGGTGGGCCGCGACGTCGAATTCATCAAGAAGGGCGACATCTGTTCGGTGCCCTTCAACATCGCCTGTGGGCGCTGCCGGAACTGTAAGGAACGCAAGACCGGTATCTGCCTGAACGTGAACCCTGACCGTCCAGGGAGTGCCTACGGGTACGTGGATATGGGTGGCTGGGTCGGTGGACAGGCCGAGTACGTCCTGGTTCCCTACGCCGACTGGAACCTGCTGAAGTTCCCGGACCGGGATCAGGCCCTGGAGAAGATCCTGGACCTGACCATGCTCTCGGACATCTTCCCCACCGGCTTCCATGGTGCGGTCACCTCCGGCGTAGGTGTCGGATCCACCGTGTACGTTGCGGGTGCTGGCCCGGTCGGCCTGGCTGCCGCCGTGTCGGCTCAGCTGCTCGGCGCGGCCGTCGTCATCGTCGGCGACCTGAACGAGGAGCGGCTGGCCCAGGCCCGCAGCTTCGGCTGCGAGACGGTCGACGTGTCGAAGGGTGATCCGAAGGACCAGATCGAGCAGCTGCTCGGCGTTCCGGAAGTGGACTGCGGTGTTGACGCCGTGGGCTTCGAGGCCCGCGGCCATGGTGACGGAGCCGCGCAAGAAGCACCGGCCACGGTGCTGAACTCACTGATGAGCATCACCGCGGCCGGCGGCGCGCTGGGCATTCCAGGCTTGTACGTGACGGGTGACCCGGGTGCTGTGGACGACGCCGCGAAGGTTGGTTCCCTGTCCCTCAGCCTCGGTACCGGCTGGGCCAAGTCGTTGTCCTTCACCACCGGCCAGTGCCCGGTGATGAAATACAACCGGGGCCTGATGATGGCGATCCTGCACGACAAGGTGCAGATCGCCAAGGCCGTCAACGCCAAGGCGATCAGCCTGACCGACGCACCCCGCGGCTACCAGGAATTCGACGCCGGGGCAGCCACGAAGTACGTGCTCGACCCGCACGGCTACGTCGCCGCGTAGCTGACATTGTGCGGTCCGCGGGCGCCACCAGGGTGCCCGCGGTCTGCCAGTGCGGTTCGCTGGCGCGGCCCGCCGGAGGGCCTCAGGCGAACAGGGGGCTGCCCCGGTATGGACTCAGTGCTCGCTTCTGCTCCTCGCTGAGCCGGAGTAGGCTGCCTCCGTTTGTGTCGACAAAGGCGAGGATTGTTTCGGCCTTCACACAGATCGCTGCCGTCGCGGGGTCGTGGATCCGGTAGGCGAGGGTGAAACTGGCGGGCTTCACTGCGCTCACCCACACATCGATGCGCACTGGAACATTCCGGTAATCGAGGGTGTCAACAAACTTCACTCGATGCTCGACGACGAGGGCCTGGGTGCCTGGTTTCACCGAGGAGAACACTGCAACAGGCGGTTGCTCCCCCTCCGCTCCAGTCCCGCCGGGCGGACCAAAAGCGTGGATTCTCGCTTCCTCCAGCAGGCGCAAAACCTGTACATTGTTTATGTGCCCATAGGCGTCCATATCGGACCACCGCATCGGTACCCTGCAGGTCAGTATTTGACCAGCCAAAACCATCCGATTTCCCCTCGTTCGTCAAGCGCCGACACGTCTCGATTTGGCAACGATTGATTTCTGTTCTACCGTAGACGATAACCCGCTCAGGGAAACCCTCCGTTGTTAGGTCTTGCGAGACCTCTGCGGTAAATGCCCGGTGCTGCCACTCCACCCGACGTTGCTCGTCCGGCAGACACCAAAGACCTGACCACTAAACCAGTCGAGGCGAGCAGCGGCGCAAAAATGTCCGGGGACGGAACTAGCGTTGGTGGCCTTTCGGAGCATCTGACCCATGAAGAACCAGAAGATCAGTACAACCGCGCGCCGCGGCGTCGCAGTCATCGCCCTTGCAGGCCTCGGCCTCGGAGCATCGGCCGGAGTTGCCAACGCAGCCCCCGCCAGCACCTGGGACGCCCTCGCTCAGTGCGAGAGTGGCGGCAACTGGGGCATCAACACCGGAAACGGCTTCTCCGGCGGCCTGCAGTTCACCCCTTCCACCTGGGCCGCTTTCGGCGGACAGGGCGCCCCCCAGAACGCCAGCCGGGAACAGCAGATCGCTGTAGCAGAGAACGTGCTGCAGGGTCAGGGCTGGGGCGCATGGCCAGCATGCTCGGCCAAGCTCGGCCTGAGTGGTGGCGCCAACCCATCAGCCCAGCCAATGCAGCAGGCACCTGTTGTCCAGGCACCGGTTCAGGCGCAGGCACAGCAGATCCAGCCTCAGGTTGTCCAGGCACCTGTCGTCCAGGCACCAGTAGCCCAGGCGCCCGTGGCCCAGGCTCCAGTGGCCCAGGCTCCAGTAGCCCAGGCTCCCGTTGCACAGGCACCCGTAGCAGCTCCCGCACTCAGCGGCGACACCTACACGATCCAGTCCGGCGACACCCTCAGCACCATCGCCGAGAAGCTTGGCGTCGTTGGCGGCTGGCAGGCACTGTACGAAGCCAACTCCAGCACCATCATCCACGCTGACCTCATCTTCACCGGTGACGTCCTGCAGCTCCCGGCCAAGTAGCCCCAGGCTGTAACCGGCTTTCACCAGCCGGACTGATAAACGACGACGGCGACCGTCCGGGATTTCCCGGACGGTCGCCGTCGTCGTTGTGCTGTGGTCGTGCTGGAAAGGGTCAGGCAAGCCCTGCACGTCGCAAGGCCTCGGCCATGGCGGAGTTCGCGGGCGGAGCAGGGGTCCGGGCTGCCGGAGTCTTCCCAGCTGCCGGCTTCCCGCCAGACCGGGTCTGGTCCTTGCGGGGTTGGTCGTTGCGCTGACCGGACCGGGGCTGGTCCTTGCGGGGTTGGCGTTGCCCACCACCGGAGGCTGGGGTGGGGTCGTCGTCGAGCCGCAAGGTCAGCGCGATCCGTTTGCGTTCTGGATCTGCCTCGAGCACCTTCACCTTGACCACCTGTCCGGACTTAACCACCTCGTGAGGGTCGCTGATGAAACGGTTCGACATGGCCGAGATATGGACCAGACCGTCCTGGTGGACTCCCACGTCCACAAACGCCCCAAACGCGGCCACGTTGGTCACCACACCGTCCAGGGTCATCCCCGGACGCAGGTCGGAGATCTTCTCGATACCCTCCGAGAAGGAAGCGGTGACAAACTCGGGCCGGGGATCCCTGCCGGGCTTTTCCAGTTCCGCCACAATGTCTTTAAGGGTCGGCAGCCCGAAGCTGTCGTCAACGAATTCCTGCAGGTCCACGTCGCGCAGTGACGCACCGCCCGCGCTCAGGATGCGGCGGGCCACCCCATAGGCCTCCGGGTGGACACTTGACGCGTCCAACGGCTCGGAGCCACCGGAGACCCGCAGGAAGCCAGCGCACTGCTCGAACGCCTTGGCTCCCAGCCGTGGCACCTTCAACAGATCGGCCCGGCGGGCGAAGCGCCCGTTCGCGTTCCGGTGTGCCACGATGTTCTCGCTCAGCAGCGGGCCCACTCCGGCCACGCGGCTGAGGAGCGAGGGTGACGCCGTGTTCACGTCGACGCCGACGGCGTTCACGCAGTCCTCGATCACCGCGTTCAGCGACCGTTCCAGATAGGCCGCCGTGACGTCGTGCTGGTACTGGCCCACCCCGATCGACTTCGGGTCAATCTTCACCAGCTCGGCCAGTGGATCCTGCAAGCGGCGGGCGATGGAGACGGCCCCGCGGAGGGACACGTCGAGATCAGGGAGTTCGGCCGAGGCAAGCGCGGACGCAGAATATACCGAGGCTCCGGCCTCCGAGACCACCAGCTTCTGCAATGCGCGCTCCGGAAGCCGCTTGATCAGTTCGGTGGCGAGCTTGTCGGTCTCCCGCGACGCGGTTCCGTTCCCGATCGCGATCAGTTCCACGTCATGCGTGGTGATGAGGGCGACAAGGGTTGCCAGGGCGGCGTCCCATTTCCTGGCGGGCGCATGCGGGTAAACGGTCTCCGTGGCGACCGCCTGGCCAGTGCCGTCGACCACTGCCACCTTGACGCCGGTGCGCAGTCCGGGGTCCAGTCCGAGGGTGGTTCTGCCGCCCGCCGGGGCGGCGAGGAGGACGTCCCGGAGGTTGGCGGCAAAGACCCGCACCGCCTCCGCCTCGGCGGCAGCAAATAGCCGGACCCGGAGATCGAGGGAGAGCTTGGCCAGGATGCGCCGCCAGGCCTGCCCGACGGTCTGGGTCAGCCACGGGTCGGCGGCCCGGCCGGAGGCCGCAATACCCAGGACCGCTGCCACCGAGTTCTCATACGTCGCACGGATCTTGCCGAATTCGGTGGCATCTGCGGGGTCGGCTTCCGCGATGGCCAGTTCCAATACACCTTCCTTCTCGCCGCGGAACAGCGCCAGGACACGGTGGGAGGGCATGGTGGCGGGCACCTGGGCGAACTGGAAGTAGTCGGCGAACTTCTGTCCGTCCACCTCCTTGCCCGCGCGCACCTTCGACCGCAACTGACCCTGCTTCCACAGTTTCTCCCGTGCCGAGGTCAGGAGGTCAGCGTCCTGGCCAGCGCGTTCGATCAGGATTGAGCGCGCCCCCGCGAGCGCCTCCTCGGCATCGGGCACCGCCTCGCCCACGTAACGGGCCGCCTCGGTAGTCGGATCCAGCGACGGATCCGCCACCAGCGCATCAGCCAGCGGTTCCAATCCGGCTTCCCGGGCGATCTGCGCCTTGGTACGCCGTTTCGTTTTGAACGGCAGGTAGATGTCCTCCAGCCGCGATTTGGTGTCGGCCCCGGCGATGGCCGCCCGCAGTTCGTCGGTGAGCTTCCCCTGGGCCTCGATCGACTCGGTCACAGCCCGACGGCGGTCGCGCAGCTCGCGGAGGTACCCGAGCCGTTCGTCGAGGGTCCTGAGCTGGGCGTCGTCGAGGGATCCGGTGGCCTCCTTGCGGTACCGGGCGACGAACGGCACTGTCGAGCCGCCGTCGAGCAGGTCCACCGCGGCTTTCACCTGCCACGGTTGGACACCGAGTTCGGCGGCGAGTTGGTCAAAGATGGCAGCGTCGGAAGTCAGAGATAACACGTAGGCTATTCTCGCTTACCGCGGGTGGGAGGTTCCACCCGCGGTCCATTCACACCTGCGGGCTCTCCACCCGTTCCGGGCAGCGCGACCCAGTTGAATCCGGGGTGAGGCGACCACGATCGACCTCGACTGCTGCAAGGTTGCGAATCAGGAGGATCAGCCAGGCAAAGATCAGGAAAGCGGCGATAAGTTCCACGACGGTCAGGTTGTAGTAGGCCAAGGGGAAATACAGCACGACGGCGACGGCGATGATCGCAAGGAACACGAAACCAAGTGATCCGAACGTCACTGTGAGCTCCGGCACCAGCTTGCGGATGTTGAAGACGAGGACGCCAAAGACGACAAGCATTCCGGACGCGACGATCACATGGATTACATACTGCTGATGTACGGGGAACAAACCGACGCAGGCGAGGAGGACCCCGAGGAGGGCGATCCCCAGCTGCAACGACCGAACCCGTCGCCCCGCGGGCGGCGGGAGGGAGCTGGCTGTCACCTCTTGGTCTTTGGTCGCAAGGCTGGAGAGGCTGGTCATGACAACCCCGCCAACGATCAAGGTAGCGTTGAACGCGACTCCCGAAAGGTTGGTGCCGGTTCCCAAGGCACTGAGATTTTCTATCCACCAGTTCGGGTCCGCCGCGGTCAGCATGCTCGTGAGGATGCCGCTGGCCAGGAACACAGCGAGGAGAGCGGCCAACCGGTAGGCCGTCATACCGCTCCCGGAGAGGAAGGCGAAGTAGGCGCTTAAAGCTGCGGTTGCGCCCACCAGCGCTGCGCCAGCCAGTGGGTACAGTTCCGCTCCAAGGAAGGCCCGTTGAAAGACCGAGAACAAGCCCAGCCAGAGCAGGAAGGCAAGGAAGGCAACGGCGAGCGCAACCGCCCCCACGTCCAGGGCTGCCCTGATCCGTCCACCACTTCTGGGGGACCCGGCGTCCTGTGCGTGGCCAGACATGACCTGGCCAGCGATATAGGCTCCCGCTCCCAGGAGTGCCGCACCAAGGGCTGCTACTTCTCCGGCGGATTGACGGCCAGCCAACGGAACATCGTTCCAGCCGAAAACCACCAGGCTGACGCATCCCAAGAGGATGAAGGCAAGGGCACCGACCACCACTGCCCGGGATTCGATGGTGATTGCACGGTCGCTCACGGGGCGTTCCTCTCCTGGGATGCCGTGCTGCTAACCGGCGAGGACCCGCGCCTTCTGGGCGGCGAACTCCTCCTCGGTCAGGATGCCCTGGGCCTTGAGCGCCGCGAGTTCCTTGAGCTGCTGGATCGGATCGGCGGCCGCCGGGGCCCGCGGTGGCGCCGGTGGGGCTGGCGGTGCAGCAAATTGTTGATCGTAGGCCCGCTGGCGTTCCGAGATGATCGCTGCGTCACGCTCAGCGAACCGCTCGGCCTGACGCCGTTGTACCCGGCCGCTGACGGCCGTGGCGGTTCCCGAGATGACAGCAGTTCTGGCGATTCCACGGAGTAAACCCATGGTGGTGCTCCTCAGGTGGTGGTGGCGTCCAGGGCGGACATCAGGTCGGCCGCCGGGATCCGGGCGCTGGCAATGAGCTCACCGCCGCTGTTACGGGCAGCGGCGACGAAGGGGATGGCCCAGGTGTTCTCGTAGACGATCAGTGCGGCCACGGTATTGGGCTGGAGTGCGTCGGCGGCCTGGCGCAGATCGTCCTCGTCGAGCAGGTTCGATCGGGCGCCCGCGAAGAAGTCGAACCCGCCAGTGTCGGGAGTCGCCTCGGTGAGGTCCAGCACGGTGACTTCACCGTCTGGGTCTTTGCTGATGACTGTCAGGTCATAGAGACGGATCACCCCGCTGTCCACGAGGTTCCTGAGTGCGTCACTCGTCTCGCCGGTGAACCGGTCATGCGGGAACTCAAGGAGGACATAGTCGACTGGGCCAAGTACTTCTGCCGGTGCTGTGCTCACGTGGGCTCCCTGAGGCAACGGATGTGGATATTCCTACGCCGAGAGTCTCCGCCCTGGGAAGAGTGGCCGCATCACCCGTCGGGGGTGAGCGGTCGGGCAGCCGAAGTGAGTCAGAGGGCATAGGGCAGCGGCCTAGGCGCAGGAGTCACGGTCCATGGTGATGGCGAGGGGGTGCTGGCCGGTGAAGGAGCCGTCGGCGGTCGAGTAGTCGATCTCGATGAACTCTGATGTGCCGCGGTCCACCCCCTCGTCGAGGGAAACCGAAACCACCACGTTGAGATACTCAAGGGTGGAAATTTCGTAGCCGACAGCTGGCACCGGCTCGGTGAAGAACACATTCTCCGGCATGTCCTCCATGTCGGCCATTTCACCGGCGCCGTGTGCTCCGGTGTGCTCGTCGCCGCCCATCACGGTTCCGTCGTCCATCCCGTGGGTGCCATGACCACCGCGGTTGGCGGGGGTGACCTCGGCCGCGTTCAGGGTGACACCGGAGGGTGAGCCCAGGCTGACGTCGTCGACAGTGAACGATTCGAGGGTCTCGTTGTGGATCAGGACCGTGTACTCCTGGTACCCCAGGGCAGGCTGTACCGAGCACAGTTTGGCGCCATTGGCGCCGAGCTGCAGTGGATCCTCGCCCAGGGCTCCCGCGAGCACTCCCGTATCGGGTTCCCCGGCGACGGCGGCGCTCTGGACGGGCTGTGGGGCACTGTTGACGTTAAGCGGGTTCTCTTCCATCCCACCGCACCCGGAGATCAGGGCTGCGGTGATCACTGAAACGCCTAGCATTGCTGCGGTTCTGCTGACCATGGTTCCTCACGCTCGTCGGTGGTGCCGGCCGCGACCGAATTCCGGTCCGCGCTCAGCAGTCATTCGTACCTGACGCCCCAATGGTTTGGTGGTTCCCCTGACTCCAGACCCGTCCCGCCCGTGACGCACCCTATTCGTACAGCACGTAGTCCGGTTTCGGGTCCAGCCCCAGTACCTCCGGTGGGAGCATCAGCGGGCCCAGCACTGCGTCTTCCTCGAAGAAGAGTTTGAATCCCGGGTTCACTGTTGGGGGGAGCTGCAGCATCAGCTGGTTATAGGTCTCGATCTTCGACCCGGGGGCGCCGATCCCGTCGACGCTCTTGATCACTTCGACGCCGTCGTACTCGCGCACCGCTGCCTCGTTGGTTACCACTGAGGGTGCCACCTGGTGGAAGACCAGCGCCTTCTGGGGCAGCTCATGCTCGGTGACCAGATCATCAAGGTAGGTAGCGATCTGGTCGATCTCCTCGCCGGAGGTCTGCCCGTAGGAGACCCCGGGGAGCTGGTCGCCGGTGATGTCCCATTCGGGATCCAGTGCCAGCCCGACATCGGGTTCCAGCAGCCACTTCTCGAGCAGTTCCACCTCGGCGGTCATCGTTGACCGCCCCGGCTGAACGTTGAGCAACAACAGTGCGTCGTGCCGGCGCGCCGCTTCCAGGTAGGAGCTGATGAAGTCATCGTTCGCTGCCGCCCGATACAGGCCATCGGCCCCCGGGGAGGCCTGCACGACGACGGTGATCAGTTCCAGCACCGGCATCACTTTCCGCCCGTCAGCGTACTGTTCGCCGAGCAGCTCCATCTCGTCCACCCGCTCGTCGATGTCACCGATACCTAGCCTGCCCATCCCCTCGGATGTCGGGTGGCCGCTGAATCCGACCAGCCGGTAGTCGGGGAACAGGTCCGTGCCGCCGCGAGGCAGTTCAAGGGGTTCAGGGGTCGGCGTAGGTGACGGGCTCGGAGTCGGAGACACGCTCGGACCGCCGCTGGGGGTGGCACCCGCGGCGGGCGAGGGCGACGCCGTCGTCGTACTGTCGACGGCCTGGCCCCTGGCCCCATCCGCTGCCGGTTCACTGGGAACGCACCCCATGAGCAGGAGGCACAGAGCAGCCGCGAACGGCACCGCGGAGCGGCGGAGGGACTGGCGTGGCTGGCTGGTGTGTCGCATGTCATTCCTCGGCGAGAGTGTCGGTGGATCAAACGCGGGTTTAACGCTACAGGTGCTGGGCTACGCTTTAGCCATGACAGAGCCAGAGTTCGTGCATGAAACCGAAATTGCCACCTCCCCGATCCGACTGTGGGAAGCACTGACCGAAGGCGATGTGACCCGGCGCTACTGGTTCGGACGCCGCCTGGAATCCAGCTGGGTTCCCGGGTCCCCCATCCGCTTCTACGACGGAAGCTCCGAGACCATCACGCATCACGGTGTGGTGTTGGAAGCCGACGAGCCGCGCCACCTGTCCTACTCGTTCCGTGAGGTACCCGAGGGCGAGGATGGCCTCGCCGATCCGCAGGAGGACGCGGCCACCCGGGTGAGCGTTGATCTGGAGCAGATCGACGGCGGCGGGATGCGGTTCCGCCTCACGCACGACCGGTTGGCCTCGCCGTCGGACGTTGAGAGGGTAAGCGCTGAATGGTCGCCGGTGCTGACGAACCTGCAGGCGCTGCTGGAGAACGACAACGCCCAGTATCCCGCCCCCGGCAACAGCTAGCCGAAAGCCGGTCCACGTTGTCTTAACGGGCGCCCACCCCTAAGAATGAACTATGACAGTAATCATGCGGTCCCTTGAAACCGCAGTTCCAGAGACCGTCATGGTGCAATCGGATGTACGGGACGTCTTCGCCGCCCAGCCCGGCCTGAGCCGGCTCGGGACCCGTCTGGTCGGTGCGGCGTTCGATTCCTCAGGGATCGAACGCCGGTACACGGCGGTAAAGGAAATGACGCTGGAAGCCTCCTCCGAAGACCCGGTGTTCTTCGACGCGGCAGACCGGCGTATTCTCTCCCCCAGCACGAAGGTCCGCAATGAGGTGTACGCGGAGGAGGGCACCAAGCTCTTCATCGAGGCGGCCAGCAAGGCACTTGCCGCCGCCGACGGGATCGAAGCGGCCGACATCACCCACGTCATCACCGTGTCCTGCACCGGGTTCTTCAACCCGGGGCCGGACTACAAGGTGGTCCGGGCCCTGGGATTGAGCCCGGCCGCCCAGCGCTACCACCTGGGTTTCATGGGCTGCTACGCTGCGTTCCCAGCCCTGCGCGCCGCCAAATCCTTCTGCGAGGCCGAGCCCGACGCCGTCGTCCTGGTGGTGGCCGCCGAACTCTGCTCACTGCATGTCCGGTCCTCGAACAACCCTGACACCATCGTGGGCTCTTCCCTGTTCGCCGACGGCGCCGCCGCCGCCGTGATCAGCGCCCGCGAGTACACGCCGACGGCACCCGCACTGAGCCTGGACTTCTTCGAGACCGTGCTGACCCCGGTGGGCGAAGAATCGATGGCCTGGAACATCGGTGACGAGGGATTCGAAATGGTGCTCGGCACCTACGTCCCGCACATCATCGACGAACACATCGTGGGTGCGCTGGAACCGCTCCTCGCCCGCGACGAAACCCTCGCGAACCTGCAGTACAAGGACATCGAGCACTGGGCGATCCACCCGGGCGGGCGCAGCATCCTGGACAAGGTCGAGGCCAAGCTGGACCTCAAGGAAGACCAACTGGTCCCGGCGCGGGAAACGCTGCGCGACTACGGCAACATGTCCAGCGCGACAGTGATGTTCGTGCTCAAGCACATCCTTGAGCAGCCCTTCGACGGCCAGGACGAGCGGATCTGCTCCATGGCGTTTGGCCCTGGCCTCACCGTGGAGACCGCCCTGTTCACCAAGGTGGGTCCCTGAGTGCAGTTCCTCACTCACCGCGACCCTCACGCGGTGGAGGAGATGGACAAACCGGACTGCGACCCGGTCTTGCTGGATCGGACCTACGCCCAGTTCGGGCTGATCAACGCCACCGTTGCTGGCTGGCGCCGCACCTGGGCGCAGCAGATCCGGCCGCAGCTGTCGACGTCGCGCCCCTCGACGCTGCTGGACATCGGATCAGGCGGCGGGGACATGCCGCGGGCGTTCGCCCGCTGGGCGGCACGGGACGGGCTGCAGCTGTCTATCCTGGCCATCGACCCCGATGAACGGGCCCACGCCTTCGCCATCGCGCAGCCCCCACTTCCGGGGCTTCGCTTCCGGCGGGCGTTCAGCGCCGAGCTGGTGGCGGAGGGTGAGCGGTTCGACGTCGTCACCTCCAACCACCTGCTGCACCACCTGACCCCTGAGCAGCTGGCCGGGCTGCTGGCCGATTCGGAGCAGCTGACCCGCGGCATCGCGGTGCACAACGATATTGAACGCAGCCGCCTGGGTTACCTGCTCTTCTCCGTGGGTACCCTGCCGCTGCGCCGGTCACTGATCCGGAGGGACGGGCTCACCTCGATCCGCCGCAGCTACAAGGCCGCCGAACTGGCGGCGGTCGTCCCTGCCCACTGGACGGTCAAGGGACGATTCCCGTCGCACACCCTGCTGGTCCACCAGGCGTCCGATGCATGATGTGATCCTGGTCGGGGGAGGTCCGGTGGGCCTGTACGCCGCGATCCTGCTCCGCCAGGCTGGCCTCGACGTGGTGGTCCTGGAGCAGCGGACCACGCGGAGCAGCCATTCGCGGGCCATCGGCATTCACCCTCCCGCGCTGCAGGCGCTGGCGGAGGCGGGGGTCGCCGACGAGCTGATCCTTCGCGGCGTCAAAATCCACGAGGGGGTCGCGCGCAGCGCTGGCCACGAGGTCACCCGGCTATCCTTCACCGGGCTGCCGGGCGACTACCCGTTTGTCCTCGCCGTCCCGCAGGTCCACACGGAGCAGGTTCTTGAGGACCGGCTCGCCGTCGTGGCGCCCGGGGCGTTCCGCCGCGGCGTCGAAGTGACCGGCGTGTTTGATACCGGCCCCTCGATGCTGGTGACCACTGCGTCGGGGGACGTGCTGCAGGCGCGGCTGGTGATCGGGGCCGACGGCGGCAAAAGCACCGTGCGGGACAGCGCCGGCGTGACCTCGTCACTGCAGCGCTACCCTGACACCTACCTGATGGGCGACTTCGCGGACACGTCGGACGAGCGGTCGACGGCCGTGCTGTACCTGGAACCGGGCGGGATCGTCGAGTCCTTCCCTCTCCCGGACGGGGTGCGGCGCTGGGTGGTGCGGACGCCGTCGTTAGTCGATTCCCCCACCACCGGGATGCTGGGGCAGCTCATCCTCGACCGGGCCGGGGTCAGGGTGGACGTTGACAGCAATTCGATGCTCAGCGCGTTCGACGTGCACCGGCGGCTCGCCCGGCGCTTTGTGACGGGCCGGACCGTGCTGATCGGCGATGCCGCGCACCAGGTCAGCCCCATCGGCGGGCAGGGCATGAACCTCGGCTGGCTCGACGTCACTGCTCTGGCGCCGATCATCACCGCCTCATTGATCGGCGGCGAGGACGTAGGACAGGCGCTGGCCGCCTTCGCTACGGGCCGTCGTCGAGCTGCCGTGACCGCAGCGCGGCAGGCCCACCTGAACATGGCGCTGGGACGTCCGCTTCCGGCGCCGGTCCTGACCCTCCGGAACGCGCTCTTCGGCCGGTTCAACCGGGTGCCCGCAGTACATGACACGATCGCCCGCACCTTCACCATGCAGTAGCCCCTTTTATCTGGGGCGTCGCGGGGCTTACCGGGACTGGAGGTTGGCCAGCAGTTGCTCGAACGGCAACGATTCCTCGGCGGCCTGGCCGGTCCGTCGCGGAGTTGCAACCACCAGTGCGGCCAGCTCCCTGCCGGCCTGGGTGATCCGGGCTTCAAGCTGCGAGCCGCCGTCGCCGGCTCCCCAGTCCTCGGTCGCCGCGTAGACGGCTGTGGGGATCACCCGGGCGCGCAGGTAGCTGAACAGCGGGCGCAGCGCATGATCGAGCATCAGCGAGTGGCGGGCGCTGCCGCCGGTGCCACCGATCAGCACGGGCATGCCGTCGAGCGCCTTGGGCTCAATCACGTCGAAGAAGGACTTCAGCAGGCCGCTGTACGAGGCGGAGAATACGGGGCTGACCACCACCAGGGCGTCGGCGTTCACCACCGCGTCGATGGTTTCGGCGAGCCGGGGTGACGCGAAACCGGTGACGAAGTTGTTCGCAATCTCGACCGCCCAGTCGCGCAACTCGATGGTCTGAACCTCGGGCTGGTCACCGAATTCCGCGAGCGCTCGCGCCGCGGATCCACTCAACTGGTCGGCGAGCATCCTGCTGGAGGAGGGAACTGAGAGCCCTGCCGACACCACCACGATTTTGGTCATTCTGACTACCTCTTCTAGATGCGTCTGCATGTAGTACTGGTAACCAGTGGAGGGGCGGAAAAATTTCCACCCCTCCCTGCACTCCGCCTACCCCGGGGAGGCGCCGGACCCTAGAGGTGGGTCGGAGCGAAGAGCCGCAGCAGGGTTTCGACGACGACGACGTTGGGCCCCTCGGCGGCGAAGCTGTCCTGAAGCGCCTGCCGCACATCGCCCGGCGCCACCTTGACCGCCGGTACGCCGAACGCCTCGGCGAGCTTCACGAAGTCGGGGCGGGTCAGCTCGGTGGCGGTGGCTTTCCCGAACGCACCCTCCATGTATTCGCGGAGAATCCCGTACCCGCCGTCATCGACAATCAGCCAGGTGACCGGCAGGTTGTGCTGCTTGGCGGTCGCCAGCTCGGCGATCGAGTACATCGACGAGCCATCACCGGACACCGCGAGGACGCGCTCCCCCAGCCCGACGGCGCCACCAATGGCACCGGGGAATCCGTAGCCCAGCCCACCGGCACCCTGCGCCGAGTGGAACTGGCCGTCCTTGGCATCCCAGCAGCTCCAGGCCCAGTAGGCAGCGATGGTCATGTCCCAGTAGGTCTGGAGCCCGGCAGGTGCTGCGGCACGGATGTCAGCCATGAACTTGCGCTCCATCGCAAGATCCTGCGAGTCCAACCGGCCCTGCACCTTGGCGAGGGTCTCCGCGACCAGAGTGACGGCGTCGTACCCGTCGGTGCGGTCACGGTCGAGCGTGGGCAGCGCCTCGTCAAGCGCGGCGAGCGCCTGGCCGGCGTCGGCGCGGATTCCCAGTGCCGGGCGGTTGGATTCCAGGACGCGGGGTTCGGCGTCGATCTGGATGATGCGACCGCGGGGCTCGAGGGTGAAGTAGTTGCTGGTGACCTCACCGAGGGAGGACCCGACCACGAGGAGCACGTCGGCGTCTTCCAGGACCTCGGTGACGTAGCGGTCCTCGACCCAGGCCTGCAGGGACAGCTCGTGTTCCCAGGGGAACGCACCGTTTCCGCCGGGCGAGCACAGGACGGGGGCGCCGAGCTTCTCGGCGATGGACAGTAACCAGTGCTCGGCGTGGCCGCGGCGCGTGCCTCCGCCGGCAACGATGGCCGGACGCTTCGACTCGGTCAACCACTTCACTGCCTCGCGGACCAGCTCCACCCGGGGCGGGTTGTCGAACGGCTCGGCGAGCGCGTCCTCCACCTGCGGGACCATCACCGGGTCCAGCAGGACATTCTGTGGCACCTCGATCCAGACCGGACCCTGCGGCGACGACACGGCCTCGGTCCAGGCATCCTGGATGGCGGAGGGAATGCCCGAGGCGTGCTGGATCAGGCGTTGGCTCTTGGTGACGTTGGCGGCGGAGGCCTTCTGGTCATCGAGCTGGTGGAGCATACCCTTGCGCCGGGCGCCGAGGCCCTCCAGCGGGATCTGGCTGGCGATGACCACCATCGGCACACCGGTGGCGTAGGCCTCCTGCAGTCCGGCGAGCGCCGTCAGGGCGCCGGGACCGGTGGACAGGAAAAGCACTCCGACCTGTCCGGTGGCACGGGAGAACCCGTCGGCGGCGAACGCCGAGTTGTTCTCCACCCGCGAGGACACGAACCGCAGATCCGAGCGCGACAGCGCGTCGAACAAACCCAGCGCATGCTGGCCGGGGATGCCGAATACCGTAGTGGCGCCCAGCGCACTGAGGGTCTCGACGACGAGGTTCCCACCGTTGCGTTCTCCTCCGGTGAGGGGCTGCGGGGGTGCTGCTGCGACACTGTCGGTGGTGACCATTTAGCGTTCCTCTGTCGTACTGTTCGGGGTGGCGCGGGTGGAGGTTGCCTGGTCGGCCATCAGGCTGACCAGATCATAGGCGACGTGGGAGGCAGCGACGCCGGTGATTTCCGCGTGGTCGTAGGCCGGGGCCACCTCAACGACGTCGGCGCCGACCAGGTTCATCCCGCGCATCCCGCGGAGGATTTCCAGCAGTTCCCGGCTGGTGATGCCGCCAGCCTCGGGGGTTCCCGTACCGGGCGCGTGAGCGGGATCCAGCACGTCGATATCCACTGAGATATAGAGCGGACGGTTGCCGATCCGGTCGCGCAGCTTGGCGACCACCTCGTCCACACCCTGCCGGAACACGTCGGAGGAGGTGACAATGCCGAAGCCGAACCGGCGGTCATCCTCCAGATCCTTTACCCCGTAGAGCGGCCCTCGGGTACCCACGTGGGAGATGGCCTCGGTGTCGAGGATTCCTTCTTCAACGGCACGGCGGAACGGTGTGCCGTGCGTGTACTCGGCGCCGAAGTAGGTGTCCCAGGTGTCCAGGTGCGCGTCGAAGTGCAGCATTGCCACGGGCTGGCCAGCCCGTTCGGCGGCGGCACGCAGCAGCGGCAGCGCGATGGTGTGGTCGCCACCAAGCGTGACCAGCCGTGCGCCGTCGCGCGTCAGGTCCAGCGCATTCTGCTGGATGGTCTCGATCGCCTCGTTGATGTTGAACGGGTTGACCGCCATGTCGCCGGCATCGGCGACCTGCACCCGCTCGAACGGGGAGATATCCAGGGCCGGGTTGTACGGCCGGAGCAGACGGGAGGACTCGCGGATGTGGTTCGAGCCGAACCGCGCCCCGGGGCGGTAGGAAACCCCCGAGTCGAAAGGCACGCCGACGACGGCGATGTCGGCGCGTTCCACCTCATCGAGCCGTGGCAGCCGGGCATAGGTCGCGGCGCCGGCGTACCGGGGAATCCGTGAAGAGTCGATGGGGCCAATATTTCCGTTGGCCGTGACGCGCGGCTGGTCCATGGGTACCTCCGGGTTGGGGCAGGAGCTGCCCGCACAAGTCTTTCGAATGGGTCAGAAGTTGCCATATAAGCATCAACTGTTTTTCATAAGGCTAATTGTGATGTCCGTCTCGGTCAACATTACCCCCGGAAAACAGGCTGAAAACTGCCCCGTAAAGGATCCATAAAAACCATCCCTTCCGCACCACCCGCGGGCCTACAGTCAAGCCGTGACTACAACATTGACCAGCACCCTCCAGAGCATCAGGGAATCCCGCCGCGCCCGGCGGCTGGGCCACTGGCTGCTGGATGACGAGAACCAGCGCAAGCCCAAACGACCCCACCACACCGCCACCCACTCCTGGTGGAAGGTCATGTGCCTGACGGGCGTCGACTACTTCTCCACCCTCGGCTACCAGCCGGCCATCGCCGCCGTCGCCGCGGGCGTGCTCTCCCCCATCGCGACGATCGTCCTGGTCCTGGTCACCCTGCTCGGCGCCCTCCCGGTTTACAAACGGGTCGCCGAGGAGAGCCCCCACGGCGAGGGCTCAATCGCCATGCTGGAACGGCTCCTCCCCCGCTGGAGCGGCAAGCTGTTTGTCCTGGTCCTCCTCGGGTTCGCTGCCACCAGCTTCCTGATCACCATGACGCTGTCCGCGGCCGACGCCAGCGCCCACCTGATTGAAAACCCGTTCGCGCCCGGCTGGATGCACGGCCAGGAGGTCATCATCACGCTGGTCTTCCTGGGACTGCTTTCGGTGGTGTTCCTGAGGGGATTCCGGGAAGCCGTGGGAATCGCCGTCGCGCTGGTCGCCGTGTTCCTGACCCTGAACCTGGTGGTCATCGTCGTGGCCCTGGGCCAGGTGGTCCTTGATCCGCCCCTGGTGCAGGACTGGTGGACCGCACTGAACACCCAGCACGGCAACCCGATGCTAATGGTGGTCGTGGCCCTGCTGATCTTCCCCCGGCTGGCCCTGGGCCTCTCGGGATTCGAAACCGGCGTCGTCGTCATGCCGCTCATCAAGGGACACCCGGGCGACGAACACGAGGACCTCGCGGGGCGCATCGCCGGGGCCAAGAAGCTGCTCACCTCCGCCGCCCTGATCATGAGCGGCTTCCTCATCACCTCAAGCCTCGCCACCACCATACTGATCCCCGCCGCCGAATTCGAGGAGGGGGGCGAGGCCAATGGTCGCGCCCTTGCCTACCTGGCGCACAAGTACCTCGGTGACGGGTTCGGCACCGCCTACGACATCAGCACCATCGCCATCCTCTGGTTCGCTGGCGCGTCGGCAATGACCGGCCTGCTGAACCTGGTCCCCCGCTACCTGCCACGCTACGGAATGGCTCCCGACTGGTCCCGGGCCGTGCGCCCGCTGGTGATCGTGTTCACCGCCGTCGCGTTCCTGGTCACCATCGCCTTCCGGGCCGACGTGGAGGCGCAGGGCGGCGCGTACGCCACCGGTGTCCTGGTGCTGATCACCTCAGCCTCCGTGGCGGTCACCCTGTCCGCCCGACGCCGTCGGCAGCGCCTGGCGACGGTGGGCTTCGGCGTGGTCACGGTTGTCCTGTCCCTGACCACCCTGATCAACATGGTGGAACGGCCCGACGGCGTCCGGATCGCCGGGCTGTTCATCCTCGGGATCGTGGTGGTGTCATTCGCTTCCCGTTTCCGCCGTGCGTTCGAGCTGCGTAGCACCGGGATCAGGCTGGATGACGAAGCGCTGCGGTTCGTGGCCTCCACCGATGACGGCGAAATCCTCCTGATCGCCCACGAGCCGCAGCGGCTCACCGCCGGGGCTTACCGCAGAAAACTGGAACACGCGTGCACGGTCAGCCATCTGACCCCTGCCGACAACCCGCTGTTCATCGAGGTGATCGTCGACGACTCGTCCGAGTTCGCCACCGCCCTCCAGGTGCGCGGTATCACCCGGCACGGGTACCGGATCCTCGAAGTGCACGGGTCGAATGTTCCCACCACGATTGCCGCGGTGATGCTGCACATCCGGGATATCACCGGGCTGATGCCGCACGTGTACTTTCGGTGGACCGAGGGGCACCCGCTCACCAACCTGTTCAAGTTCCTCATCACCGGTGAGGGGGAGATTGCGCCGGTGACCCGTGAGGTGCTGCGCGAGGCGGAGCCCGACGTGAGCCGCAGGCCCTGGGTGCACGTCGGCTAGGGTGCTACCCGCCGGATGCCGCCGGGACCAGGGTCCAGAGCACGATCGCCTCGACGCCGGTGGGGTTGAACCAGGTGTGGGGTTCACGGCCGGGGAACGTCACGGTGTCCCCTGCCTCCAGCTCGTAGCGGTCATTGGAGAAAATGAGCACAAAGCTGCCGGCGATGACGTGGAGGGTTTCCACCTCGCAGTCCACCGAGTACAACTCGGTCTCGCCGCGACCGTGCGGGGCGATCACCGCGCGGATCATCTGCAGCCGGCGCTCCGACCGCGCAGTAATCAGCCGCTCATTGATACCCTCGCCGCCGAGACTGATGTGCGGCGCCTCACCGAGCCGGGTGAGGTGCGTTTCGGGCACCAGGAACAGGTCGCCAATCGACACTGACAGTACCTGGCACAAAGTGACGAGGGAGGCGACCGACGGCGACGTCAGGTCACGCTCCACCCGGCTTAGAAAACCCTTCGTGAGGCCGGTCGCGGCGGCCACCTGCTCGATGGTCATGCGCTGGGACTGCCGCGCGGCACGGATCCTTGATCCAATGGCGACGGGGGCGTTACTGGGTTCTACAGGCAGAGCCTTCACTACGTACCATCTCTCCGCTCTAGGTCGCCTCCCCGGGCTGACACACGACTATGAGCATACCGAGGAATCTGTTTGTAACCTGGTTGGTCCACACTTGACCTGTTAGCAAGGTCACAACTAGCCTATAGCGAAACATAAGTTTTCTATAGGTTACTTTCTAACCGCAACCACCTATTCAGGAGCACCATGGAATTCATCAACATAGCGATCGTGGTGGTCTACCTCGTGGGCATGCTGGCGTTCGGCTGGTGGGGCAAGTCACGCACCAAGAACACCAGCGACTACCTGGTCGCTGGCCGCCGCCTCGGCCCCCTCCTCTACACCGGCACCATGGCGGCAGTTGTTCTCGGTGGCGCCAGCACCGTCGGTGGCGTTGGCCTCGGCTACACCTACGGCATCTCCGGCATGTGGCTCGTCGTCGCGATCGGCCTCGGGGTGCTGCTGCTCAGCCTCCTGTTTGCCCCGACTCTACAGAAGCTGAAGATCTACACGGTCTCGCAGATGCTCACCCTGCGCTACGGCGCCGAGGCCACCAAGGCGTCAGGCATCGTAATGCTGGCCTACACACTGATGCTGTGCGCCACCTCGACCGGGGCATACGCCACTATCTTCGTGGTGTTGTTCGGCTGGGACCGAGCCGTGTCCATCGCTGTCGGCGGCGCGATCGTGCTGATCTACTCGACGATCGGTGGCATGTGGTCCATCACCCTTGCTGACATGGCGCAGTTCATCATCAAGACCGTCGGCGTGTTCGCCCTGATGCTCCCGTTCGCCCTCATCAACGCCGGCGGCTTCAGCGGCATCTCCGAGCGTGCCGGGGACCAGTTCTTCAATATCACCGGCATCGGCGCCCAGACCATCATCACCTACTTCGTGGTCTACACCCTGGGCCTGCTCATCGGTCAGGACATCTGGCAGCGCGTCTTCACCGCCAAGACACCCACCGTCGCCCGCTGGGGCGGCGTCACCGCTGGCGTGTACTGCATCCTCTACGGTGTCGCCGGAGCCGTGATCGGCATGTCGGCCAGCGTCATCCTGCCCAACATTGAGTCGCAGGACGACGTGTACGCGGACATTGCCATCAACGTCCTGCCGATCGGCATCGGTGGGCTGGTGCTCGCTGCAGCCGTCGCAGCCATGATGTCCACCGCTTCCGGTTCACTGATCGCCGCGGCAACCGTGGCACGTGCAGACGTCGTCCCGTTTGTCAGCAGCTGGTTCGGCCGGGGCGGACAGACAAGCATCGACACCACCACCGAGGCCGAGGCCGAGAACCCGGAGCACGACGTGACCGCCAACCGCTGGTGGGTACTCGGCCTGGGCCTGGTCACCATTTCGCTGGCCGTCATCGTCCAGGACGTCGTTGCCGCCCTGACCATTGCCTACGCCATCCTGGTGGGCGGCCTGCTGGTCGCGATCCTCGGCGGGCTGGTCTGGAAGCGGGCCACCGGCGTCGCGGCCGCGGCCTCAATGGCAGCGGGTACGGTCTTCACGCTCGGCACGATGATCTACCTTGAGGTCAACGCCGAGAACCAGTACGACGGTATCTACGCCAATGACCCGATCTACTGGGGTCTCGGCGCGTCGGCCATTGTGTTCGTTATCGTGTCGCTCGCGACCAAGCGCACCGATCCGGCGGTCATGGCCGCCTGGGAGCGCCGCGTGGCAGGTGCTGCCGAGGATGAGGTTCCCGTCGCCGAATCCCGCAGGGCCGCGCGCCGCTAGTAAAAGGCGCCCGGCATAACAAAAGGCCGGCGGCCACTGGATATCAGTGGCCGCCGGCCTTTCTTGTGCCACAGCGAGGTTCAGCCAGCGGGACTGGTGCCCGCCGGGTGTAGTTTGGCGTTCCTGGCGACGCCGGCGCCGGCATCCCTGACGTGCTGGCGCATTGCTTCTTCGGCTGCAACGGCGTCGTTGGTCCGCAGTGCTTCACACACCCTGCGGTGAGCGGCGACGGAGGATGCCTTGACGTCCTCGGTACTCCAATAGTCCTCTTTGTAAGGCAACGGCACCTCCAACAGTCGGCGGGCGATATGGGTGAGCCGATCGTTTCCCACAATGTCGAAAATCAGTCCATGAAAATACTGGTTCTCCTGGTCGCATTCCAAGACAGAGCCAACGGGGAGATTTTCCAGCCGGTCGCAGCTCGATTCCAAAGCTGCCAGATGACTCTTGGAGACGTGCAGTGTGGCCTGTCTCGCCACCATCCCCTCAAGGACGCTGCGAATTTCATGGATCAATTGAACATCTTCGGCCGTAAACAGCCGCACTTTGGCACCCCTGCCAGCCAGCACCTCAATTAGGCCCTCGGTTTCCAATACCCGGAAGGCCTCTCGGACAGGGGTCCGACTGACGCCCAGGCGGACCGCCACTTCGGCCTCCTTGAGCCTCTCGCCCGGGGCATAGCTCCCACTCAGGATGGCCGAACGGATGAATTCGACTGGACCCTCGCCGGGTTGACTGGTCACTGAATTTCTCCTCATAACGCCGACGCTGCCGTAGGTCGCCTGCAACCGGGACTGTGCCCCACGTCACATCCTATGCTACGGTGGCCAGATTGTATGCAATGTATGCAATATCACGTCCCGAATAATTCCTAGGGAAAAGACCTCATGACTCCTGAAATTATCTCGATCATCGTCCTGGCCCTGCTCTTTCTCGTGGCCACGATCCGGTCGGTCAATATGGGCATCCTGGCATTCGTCGCGGCGTTTGCCGTCGGCGTTCCGGTCGCGGGCATGACCACCGAAGACGTTGTCGCTGGCTTCCCCGGAGATCTCTTTCTGGTGCTGATGGGCCTCACCTTCCTGTTCGGCTTCGCCCAGCAAAACGGAAGCATCGATCTGCTGGTGCAGTGGAGTCTCAAGGCAGTTCGCGGCAGGGTCGCTGCAGCACCCTGGATCTTCTTCGCCCTGTCCGCCATGCTTATCTCGGTCGGAGCCCTCTTCGCTGTCGCGGTGGTCGCGCCCCTGGCCATTCCCTTTGCCCGCCGATACGGCATGAATCAGCTCATGATGGGCATGATGGTGGTTCACGGTGCATTGGCGGGAGCGTTCTCGCCTATCAGCGTCTATGGAGCCTTCATCAATGGCTATCTGCAGCAGGAAGGTCTCCCCACCGACCCCCTGGCGCTGTTCCTCGTACCCCTGGTCTTCAACCTGGTGGTTGCGTCGATCGTGTACCTGACAATGGGTGGGCGCCAGCTCCGCGGGTTGAAGATCGATGAGAATGCTGAGGGTCAGGACACCGGCGCACTCTCTACTCCCACCTCCGCGTCAGGCGGACCTGGACTATCCGGCACACCAGGCTCCAAAGGCGTGTCCGCATCAGTGCTCACCAGTCCCAGTGCAGTCGCAGGCACCTCCCGGGCAACCCCCTACCAAAAGCTGACACTGCTGGGTCTTGCCGTATTGGCGCTCGGTACAGCTGTCTTCGGCTTTGACGTCGGCGTTCTGTCCCTGAGCATCGCTTCAGTCCTTGCCATCGCCTCGCCAAAAGCCTCAAAGGAGGCAATGACGAAGATCAGCTGGCCAACCGTCATCCTCGTCGCCGGTGTGCTGACATATGTCAACGTCCTGGAAACCGCGGGCACCATCGCCTACGTCAGCTCCGGCATCTCGGCAATCGGCATTCCCCTCGTCGCGGCCTTGCTGTTGTGCTATCTCGCAGGGATCACATCCGCTATGGCATCCTCGGTTGGCATCATCGGAGTCGCCATTGCCTTGGCTGTGCCATTCCTGCAGTCCGGGGCCATTGACCCGATTGGTTTCGTTGTGGCCCTGGCCATTGCCGCCACCATCGTGGATGTCAGCCCGTTCTCCACCAATGGCGCCCTGGTGCTTGCCAATGTGGATGAGGCGGACCGGGACAAGTTCTACCGCCACATGCTCGTTTACGCGGGAATCGTCGTCGCCGTCGGGCCCGGACTCGCCTGGCTCACAGTTCTTGTTCCTGGCTGGCTCTAGCTTAGGAGCGAAAACCTGCACCCGGCACAACAAAGGCCGGCGTCCACAACATGTCAGTGGACGCCGGCCTTTTGTTATGTCACCGGTTACGGCTTGGCGATCGAGGATCCGATTCTGCGGCCGGGCCTGCTGCTGCGGCCGCGCCCGACGGCGTCGGCCTTCGTATCGATTTCGGCTCGCTTGATCTCAGCAGGAGTGATCGGACCGTCCTCTTCACCGTTCCAGGACTTGATGGCGCTCCAGGTCACTGCCGCGAGGGGCACGGACAGGATCGCTCCGACGATGCCGGCAAGGATCGTGCCGGCGGTCAACGCCACCAGGATGACCAGAGCATGAACGCTCAGGGAGCGGCCCATGACCACCGGCTGGAGGAAGTTGCCTTCGATCTGGTTCACGGCGATGACTACCACAATGACAATCAGCGCGGTGGTGGGCCCGTCGGAGACCAGAGCCACGAGGGCAGCCAGTGCCCCAGCGAACGTCGCGCCGACGATGGGGATGAACGCGCCGACAAAGACGATGACCGCCAGCGGCAGTGCAAGCGGGATGCCCAGCCAAAAGAGTGCGACTCCGATGAACACCGAGTCCACGAGGGCGATGATGGCGGTTCCGCGGACGTAGCCGCCGAGGGTCTCCAGTCCGTGGATTCCGACGCGACGGGCCTTGACCAGCCGCTCACCTTTGAAGGGGCGCAGGATGAAGGCGAAGATCTTGTCGCCGTCCTTGAGGAAAAAGAAGAGGATGACCACCATCAGCACCGCCCCGGTGAGGAACTCGCCCGCAGCAGTAATTCCGGTCACCGCACCGGCGCCCACCGTTGCGCTGGTCGCAAAGTCGATCAACCACTCCTGAGCATCGGCGATCTGTTGCTCATCGACGGGAATCGGGCCGCTGATGATGAAGTCGTAGATCTTGTCGAAGCCCTGTGTCGCGCTGTCGACCAGCTCATCAGCCTGACTCTGAACAGCAAAGACGATGCCGGTAATGACGCCGCCCAGGACGCCCAGCAGCAGGAGGAAGGAGAACGCCGTCGCGAGCGCGCTCGGCCAGCCCTTCCGCCGGAGCCAGTTCACCAGCGGCCCGATAGCGGCCGCCAGGATCAGCGCAATGATCAGCGGGATGACGACGAGCGTGACCTGCAGGAGGCCAAAGATCACTATGGAACCCAGGACGAGGATTAACAGCACCTGCGCCGCACGGGTGCTCGCGCGGCCGAGGGAGTCCTTCCACGGACTGCCAGGTCCCTCCGGCGTATCGGCGCGGACTGCTACCTCACGGTACTCCTCGCCGAGGGGGGCACCCTTGGTGCGCCTGAAAATGTTAAACACTTCTGGTTCTCCTTGCTTCCTCCGGAGGCACAGTTCAGCTGTCCCCGGCAATAAGTTGGTCACGAACCTGGCGTCGCAGCACCTTGCCAATCAGTGACCTTGGCAGTTCGTCTACCTCAACAATACGACGCGGTATTTTGTAGGCGGCGAGGGAACCCCGGCAGAAGGCCTTCAACACGTCGACGCTGAACGGCTGACCATCGCGGACGACGACGGCGGCCACCACCTCTTCGCCGCCTCCGGGCAGGGGCATCCCAACCACAGCCGCGTCGGCGACACTGTCGTGGGCGAGTAGCGCCTCCTCCACTTCGGTGGGGGTGACGTTGAAGCCGCCAGTGACGATGATCTCCTTGATCCGGTCCACTATCGTGACGAACGAGTCCTCATCAACCCGCACGATATCGCCGGTCTTGAACCACCCGTCGGCGGTCAGGACGGCGCGGGTGTCCTCAATGTTCCGCCAGTAGCCCTGGAACACCTGGGGGCCGCGGATGAGGAGTTCCCCCGTTTCGCCGGGTGCTCGGTCGCGGGCCGGGTCGTCCGGGTCGACCACCCGGATCTCCGTGTTGGGGAAGGGCACCCCCACGGTGCCGGGCTTGCGGGTGGGGCCAATGGGGTTGCCCAGGGATATGGGCGAGGTCTCGGTGAGCCCGTACCCTTCCACCAGGTAGCCGCCGGTCACGGATTCCCACAGTTCGATGGTTGCGGGAGGAAGGTTCATCGCACCCGAGAACGCAAAGCGCACACTCTTCAGGCTGATGCCCCGTTCCACGGCCCGTTTGGCCAGCCGCTCATAGATTGGGGGGACGGCGGGCAGGAAGGTTGGCGGGCTTGACTTCACCGCGTCCAGGACCAGATCCTCATCGAACTTCGGGAACAGGACGAGCTTCGCCCCGATGCTCATCGCGAAGGTCAGGCACAGCGTCAGTCCGTATGCATGGAACATCGGCAGGACAGCGTAAATGACCTCTTTGCCGTCCTGCAGCCCGGGAACCCAGGCGCGCCCCTGCGCTGCGTTGACGAGCAGGTTGCGGTGGGTGAGGACCGCGCCCTTCGGGTGGCCGGTGGTGCCGCTGGTGTATTGCAGGGCGGCGACGTCGGTGGCCACCGGCCCGGGGTGCGTTGCGGCGAGGGGCCGGTTGCTGACCAGGTGGTCCCAGCTGGTGACGCTCCGGTTTCCGGACAGTTTGGCGGTAGTAGTCAGGGCTGCCCGCGCCTGCCGGGCCTTCTTGACGGGAAGCCGCAGCGCCGCCCGCTTGGTCCAGGGCATGGCCCGCGTCAGGTCCACCGTCACGATCCGGGAGACCGGAACGTCGGCTGGCAGGTCCTGTACCCGCTGGGCGGCCTTGTCCCAGACGATCGCCACCGTGGCACCATGGTCTTCGAACTGGTGCCTCAGTTCGCGGTCCGTGTAGAGCGGGTTGTGTTCCACCACGATTGCGCCAAGGCGCAGCACCGCGTAGAACGCCACCACATGCTGTTGGCAGTTCGGCAAGACCAGGGCCACCCGGTCGCCGGCGACAACCCCCAGCCGGCGCAGCCCCTCGGCTGCCCGCTGGATCGATTCGCCGAGCTGACGGTAGCTGGTCTCCGCACCGAAGAATTCGAGTGCAACATTCCTACCGTACTGTTTCGCCGCGTCCTCGACGAGGTTGACGAGGGACCCCTCAGGGAGGTCGACGGCAGCCGGCACCCCGGCGCTGTAGTTCCGCACCCACGGGGCGGTGGAATCAAAAGTCATCAGTCTACTTCCTGTCTTGGCCTGTTGAACTCTATCCTGCCTGGCGGGCGGCCGGTCCCCGTGGCCCGCAGGCCCTCCGATCTCACTCGTGTAGCGGGCGGAACAGCACGGCGTAGATCCCCGCGGCACCGACGGCGACCACCACCCCCGCTGTCCAGAGCACCGCCGCCACGTCGGCCTTCCACACCCCGCTACTGATCCCTTTGAGACTGCGGCGGTAGCGAAGCTCCTGGCTCAGATAGATCCCGAGAGCAGCCGCGAAGCACGCCGCCACCAGCGTGAGCGAAAAATCTCCGTGCTGGGGTACCCAGCGAATGAACAACACGCCGCAGATCACCAGGGCGAGCAGTGTCCGCCCCCAGGCCAGCGACGTGCGCTCCGGTTGCAGACCCGGATCAACTGATTTCGTGGGGTTCGATTCAGTCATGGCGCATCATCAGGCCGGACGGAGGATGACAACCACTACGACGACGACTGCCACCATCGTCGCGCCGAGCGCCAGCACCGGAGCCAGGAGGGGCAGCGGCAACGGTAATCCATGCCGCATCGCCCGCTCCACCGTGAGCCACCGTCCGCTGGCGGCAGCAGCGATCAGCATGGCCAGCAGGAGCAGGAGGACCGCGATGGCCTTGCGGAGTAAGGGATCGAAAAGATCCACGGTGAACGCCTCGACTGCAATGCCACCGGCAAGAAGGGCCAGGGACGTGCGGATCCAGGCCAGGAAGGTCCGTTCGTTGGCCAGGGTGAACCGGGGATCCGGATCGGTCCCGCCGCGCAGCAGCCACTGGGACAGTGAGCCGCGGCGGGGCGGCTTTTCGGGTGGTGCGGCCATCGTTTCATCTTAGCGACCCCCTTCCACGCTCCCCTCCCCCGTCCCGGCATGGTGCAGGGTCGAGGACGGGGCGAAGTCGCGCTACGATTGATACCGAGAAGGGGAGTAGCTCCTGTTCGGATCCGGTTTAGCGAATCCTGAGCGGAGGCCTGTCGACACACTGGCTATCGATGATGATGCCCGGCAGTCCACCGGAGAGAGTTTCCGGCGAGCGAGACCTTCGGCCGCGTTAACGACGGCCGGAGCCCCGTCACGGTCCTGGTCGCTATATTCCAGGAGACCGTAGTGACAGCAACCCAGAACAAACCATCCCCGGCAGATATTCGCCGGTGGCGCCAGTACCTGGCCGATGAACGCGCCGAAGCCGCCACCTACCGGTATCTCGCAAGCCGCCGCGAGGGCGAGGAACGCGAAATCCTGCTCGCCCTGGCGAAGGCCGAGGGCCGTCACGAAGCCCACTGGTTGTCCCTGCTCGGCGACCATCAGGGCAAGCCCGCCCGCCCGTCCTTCAGGAATGTGGTGCTCGGGTTCCTGGCCCGGCGGTTCGGGAGCGTCTTTGTGCTGGCCCTCGCGCAGCGCGCCGAAAGCAGGTCGCCGTACTCGTCCGACCCAATGGCTACCCACGCCATGGCAGCCGACGAGCAGATCCATGAAGAAGTTATCCGCGGCCTCGCCACCCGTGGGCGCAACAGGTTGTCTGGCAACTTCAGGGCTGCCGTGTTCGGCGCCAACGATGGGCTGGTCAGCAACCTCGCGCTGGTGCTCGGGGTGGGCGCCACCGGCGTCTCCACCGGATTCGTGTTGTTCAGCGGGATCGCCGGTCTCCTCGCCGGAGCCCTGTCGATGGGCGCCGGGGAGTATGTGTCGGTGCGGTCGCAGCGGGAACTGCTGGCCGCGTCCCGCCCCACCCAGATCACTCTCACCGCCGCGAAGGAACTGGACATCGACGCCAATGAACTGGTGCTCGTGTATCGGGCACGGGGCATGTCCCCGGAAGCGGCCCAGCACCGCGCGGAGGAGCGGTTGGGGCTCCGGGACTGCGACTGCGATCCCAGCCTGTCCCTTCAGCCGGAGACGGATGGGGACCGGGACCATCACGAGCAGATCGGCACCGGCCTCGGCGCCGCGGGGGCGAGCTTTTGCTTCTTCGCGTCGGGCGCCCTGATCCCGATCCTGCCGTATCTGTTTGGTCTCAGCGGAACGACGGCGATCATCGTCGCCTGCATCCTGGTGGGTCTGGCGCTGCTGGGAACTGGCGCCGTCGTCGGGCTGCTTTCCGGAGCCTCACCGCTGAAACTGGCGCTGCGGCAGGTGGCGATCGGTCTGGGTGCGGCCGCCGCGACCTACCTGCTGGGCCTGCTGTTCGGGGTCGGGCTGCTCTAGCCGGTCCGACCCACTAGGCGGTTAGTTCTGGGTGACGTAGTTTTCAAGCTTGGCGAGCGTCTTCTCCATGGCGATGGGGTTCTTGCGCAGGAACCCCATCGGCCGGAGGACAATCTTCCCGGTCACCGAGCGGGCATCCCATTGCTCGGTGACCAGGGTGCCACCGTCGCGCGGCTCCAGCACGTAACTCCAGGTGGCCTTCGTGAAGTGACGCCAGGTGATCCGGCGCCCTTCCTCGAACTCGACCACCTTGTTGAGGATCTTGTATTTCGCCCCGATGCGCATGTCCATTCCGAATTTGGCGCCCTGGTACAGGCGTTGCGGCCCGCCGGGCTGCTCGCCCTGGACGGTGTCCGAGCCGTCGATCACACTGTGGAGCGCCGGGGTGGCCAGGACCTCGAAGATGTCGCTGGCTGGCGCGTTGATGAATCGTTCACGGGTGATCAGGTAGGGGCTCATGATCCTATTCTGCCTTGCTGGCACCGGCAGCCACTTCAGGCTCCGCAGCGATCGACGTCGCCAGGGGTGCTTCCTTGACGAAGTACAGCAGGATCGCCGCGATGATGCCCAGTGGAGCCATGTAGAGGAACAGCGGGGTGAGTGCGTCGTTGTAGGACTCGATCACTGCGTTCCTCGCCGCGTCAGGCAGCGTGTAGACCAGCTCCGGGGTCAACGAGTTGGCGCCGCCCTCGGTGGTGACCGCTCCGCCCGGAAGCCGTTCGGTGAGCAGGTCGGCGACCCGCGCGGTGAAGAGGCTGCCGACGATCGCTGAGCCCAGGGTGGCACCGATCTGGCGGAAGTAGTTGTTGGAGGCGGTTGCGGTGCCCACCATCCGGTTGGGGAACGTGTTCTGGACGATCAGCACCAGGATCTGCATGCTAAGACCCAGCCCCGCGCCGAGCAGACCAATGTAGGTACAGATGATCCACAGGGCGGTGTCCGGCTTGATGGTCGAGAGCAGGAACAGCGCAACGGCGATCATCAACGAACCGGCGATCGGCATCCACTTGTAGCGACCGGTGCGGCTGACCAATACCCCGGATCCGGTGGAGAACAGCAGCAGCGCGCCCATCATCGGGATCATCAGCAGGCCGGCATTGGTGGCGCTCGCGCCGGTGACCATCTGCAGGTAGGTCGGCATGTAACCAACCGCGCCAAACATGGTGACGCCGATCAGCAGTCCGCCGGAGGTGGTGAGGTTGAAGTTGCGTTCCCGGAACAGATGCATCGGGAGGATGGGCTCGTCGGCCCGCCGTTCGACCATCACGAAGGCGACACTGGTAATGATGGCTACCGCGGCCAGTCCGAGGATGGTTACTGAGGTCCAGTCGTACTGGGTGCCACCCCAGGTGCCGACCAGCACAATCGAGGTGGTGGCGATCGCGAGAAGGGCCATGCCGGCGACGTCGGGCTTGGTCCGCTGGCGTTCCTTGCTCGGCAAGTGCAGGAAGAAAACGACGACCAGGAGTGCGAGCACGCCCAGCGGCATGTTGATCCAGAACATCCAGCGCCAGCCAGGGCCCTCGGTGAAGAAGCCGCCCAACAATGGGCCGGCCACCGAGGCGAAAGCGAACACGCCGCCCATAACGCCCATGTACTTGCCGCGCTCCCGGGCGGGGACGACGTCGGCAATGATTGCCTGGGCGAGGATCATCAGCCCACCACCGCCGAGCCCCTGGATCGCGCGGCCGGTGATCAGCCAGGGCATGTCCGGGGCGAGCCCGCCGACAACAGAGCCGGCCATGAAGATGCTGATGGCGATGAGCAGCAGGTTCTTGCGGCCCATCAGGTCACCGAGCTTGCCGTAGATCGGCATCACGATAGTGGCGGTCAGAATGTAGGCGGTGATGACCCAGAGCATCTGGTCGACGCCGTGCAGCTCGCCCACGATGGTGGGAAGCGCCGTACTAAGGATCATCTGGCTGAGGGCAGCCAGGAGCATTGAGAGCATCAGCCCGATGAAGAGCAGCAGCATGCCAGTGGGTTTCTCGACAACGGCTTCGGGGGTGGTTCTGGTATCGGTACTCATTGGATTTCCGGGAGGACCTCTCTGAGGAGTGCGTTGGCGGTACTGAGAGCCGCGAACTGGTTGTCGAGTGTTGGTGCGTGAGCGGATTCCTGCATCGCGTAGCGCATGGGTGCTCCTGCGATCAGCACGATCATGCGGGAGATGTCTTCGGCGCGGTGGTGCTGGGCGACGTCGGCCCATTTGGCGGAGGCAGTAATGCCCTCGGTGACGACATCGCGGACCAGTTGCTCCACCTTCAGGAAGTAGCCGAAACGGCGCTGGCGGAGTTGGGGGAACCGCTGCACCACCTCCATGCGGAGGCTGTCGCCGTCGGCGCCGCCCTCGGTGGAGTGCACCACGTTCACGAGCAGCCGGGACACCTGGTCGAGGAGGTTCGCATCGACGTCGAAGGCTTCCAGCCAGGTGTCATCGATCGAGGGGTCCTGGAGGCCAAGGATCGCGTCCTCCTTGGTGCTGAAGTAGTTGAAGAAGGTCCGGGCCGAGACGTTGGCCTGGGCTGCGATGGCTTCGGTGGTGACGCGGTCCGGCCCGTTCTCGAGGGTGAGCCGGGCGGCGGCATTGTGCAGGGCAGCCCAGGTCTCGGTGCGTTTTCGGTCCCGGAGCGAAAGTAGTTGACTCACCGAACTATTGTGACACCCAGCAACGTTTTACACAACTGCAAAATTGCGGCGCTGCATTATTCTTCTTGGGAGCATCGCGGCGAGCCTGATGGTTAAACGCAAAACGCGCCGGTAGCCGTGTGAACACAGCTACCGGCGCGTCAGTGGGCGTCGCGGGTTTGTGGCGCCCGAGAGCCCTACGGCTTGAGGAGCACCTTGATGGCGCGCCGCTCGTCCATGGCCTTGTACGCCTCGGCAGCGTCCTCGAGGGACATCTCGACGTCGAACACCTTGCCGGGGTTGATCTTTCCGGCGAGGACGTCAGCCAGCAGTTCCGGAATGTAGGTGTGGGCCGGGGCCATGCCGCCGCCGACCGTGATGTTCTTGGAGAACAGCAGCCCGATCGGGAGCTCGGCACCGCCCGCGGGAACACCTACGAACCCGAGGTTGCCGCCGGGCCGGGTGCTGGCGAGGGCCTGCTCCATCGACTCCTTGGTGCCGACGCACTCCAGCACCGAATCGGCGAGCACTCCCCCGAGCAGTTCGCGGACCTTCTCGACGCCGGCGTCACCGCGCTCGGCGACGATATCGGTGGCACCGAACTCGCGGGCCAGTGCCTGCCGGTCCTCGTGCCGGGACATAGCGATGATGCGTTCCGCGCCGAGGCGCTTCGCCGCGAGGACACCGCATAGCCCGACGGCTCCGTCGCCCACCACCACCACGGTGCGGCCCGGCCCCACCCGGGCGCTGACGGCCGCGTGGTGCCCGGTGGACATGACGTCGGAGAGAGTGAGGAGGCTGGCGGTCAGCTCCTTGTCCGGGTCGGTAACCCCGTCGACCCTACGGAGAGTGCCCTCCGCCTGGGGTACGCGGACGGCTTCGCCCTGCGCGCCCTCGACATAATGACCGTTTTCGTCGTCGCCGCCCCAGGAGGTGAGGTGGTCGCAGGCCACTGTCACTCCGTTGAGGCACTGCGGGCACTTGCCGCAGCTGTCGACGAAGGGGGCGATGACGAAGTCGCCGACGGCCAGCTCCGTCACCTCGGAGCCGATGTCCTCGACGACGCCGACAAACTCGTGCCCGATCGCCCGGGTGCCACGGTTCTTGCTGATACCCCGGTAGGGCCAGAGGTCCGATCCGCAGACACAGGAGGCAGTGACCTTCACAACGGCGTCGGTGGGAAGTTTGATCGTGGGGTAGTCGCGGTCCTCAACCTTGATGTCGCCGGGGCCGTGGATGATGGTGGCGCGCATGCGTACTCCTCAAACTGGTGTGGTGGGTGAACTAGTTAGCCTAGCGCGGTCGCCTGACAGAAAAGGCCCCGACCGCTGGACGAATCCAGCTGCCGGGGCCTCCCAGGAAGAGCTACAGTCCTGCGTAGACCTCGCGGAGGAGTTTGGCGGTCTCGGACGGCGTCTTGCCGACCTTGACGCCTGCAGCCTCGAGGGCTTCCTTCTTGGCCTGTGCCGTACCCGCTGAGCCCGACACGATGGCGCCGGCGTGGCCCATGGTCTTGCCCTCGGGTGCGGTGAAGCCTGCCACGTAGCCGACAACCGGCTTGGTGACGTTGGCCTTGATGAACTCGGCGGCACGCTCTTCGGCGTCGCCGCCGATTTCGCCGATCATCACGATAGCCTTGGTTTCGGGGTCCGCCTCGAACGCAGCAAGTGCGTCGATGTGGGTGGTTCCGACGATGGGGTCGCCACCGATGCCGATGGCGGTCGAGAAGCCCAGGTCGCGCAGCTCGAACATCATCTGGTAGGTCAGGGTGCCGGACTTGGACACGAGGCCCACGCCGCCCTTGCCGGTGATGTTGGCAGGGGTGATCCCGACCAGCGACTCGCCCGGCGTGATGATGCCGGGGCAGTTGGGGCCGATGATCCGCGTGACCTGGTTGCCGTCGGCGTCGACCTTGGACTGGGCAAGCGCCCAGAACTCGGCCGAGTCCTGCACGGGGACGCCCTCGGTGATGATGACGACGAGGCCGATGCCGGCCTCGATGGCCTCGATGACCGCGTCCTTGGTGAAGGCCGGTGGGACGAAGACGATCGACACGTCGGCGCCGGTTTCTGTCATGGCTTCGCTGACCTTGCCGAATACCGGCAGGGTGACGTCGCCGTGGGTGACCGTGGTACCGGCCTTGCGGGCGTTAACCCCACCGACCACCTGGGTGCCAGCGGCGAGCATCAAAGCGGTGTGCTTGGTGCCTTCGCCGCCGGTGATGCCCTGCACAATGACCTTGGAGTCTTTGTTGAGAAAAATTGACATACGTTATTCCTTAATCCTTTGGACCCGGCAGCACGTGAGCCGGGAAGTGCAGGCTCGATCAGCGGGCGGCGTAAGCCAGTTCGGCGGCCTTGTCGGCGCCTTCATCCATGGTGTCGGCGAGGGTGACCATTGGGTGGTTCGCCTCGGCGAGGATGCGGCGGCCTTCTTCGACGTTGTTGCCGTCGAGACGCACTACCAGTGGCTTGTTTTCCTTATCGCCCAGGATCTTCAGGGCTTCAACGATGCCGTTGGCAACCGCGTCGCACGCGGTGATGCCGCCGAAGACGTTGACGAACACGCTCTTGACCTGAGGGTCGTTGAGGATGACGTCGAGCCCTGCAGCCATGACGGCCGCTGATGCTCCACCGCCGATGTCAAGGAAGTTGGCGGGACGCACGTTGCCGTGGGCTTCGCCTGCATAGGCGACGACGTCGAGCGTCGACATGACCAGGCCTGCGCCGTTGCCGATGATTCCGACTTCACCGTCGAGCTTGACGTAGTTGAGGTCGTTTTCCTTGGCCTTGGCTTCGAGGGGATCGGTGGAGTCCTGATCCTCAAGCTCGGCGTGGCCGGGCTGACGGAACGCTGCGTTCTCGTCGATGGTGACCTTGCCGTCGAGGGCGATGATGTCACCGGCTCCGGTCTTCACCAGCGGGTTGACCTCAACGAGGGTGGCGTCTTCGGAGACGAAGACGTCCCACAGCTTGATGATCGCGTTGACGACGCCGTCGTGCAGCTCGGGGGCAAACCCCGCCGTCTCGACGATTTCCTTGGCCTTCGCCTGGTCGATACCCACAGCGGGGTCAACGGCAATGCGTGCCAGCGCCTCGGGGCGCTCCACGGCCAGCTGCTCGATCTCCACGCCGCCTTCCACCGAGCACATAGCCAGGTAGTTGCGGTTGGACCGGTCCAGCAGTACCGAGAAGTAGTACTCCTCAGCGATGTCAGCGCCCTGCGCGATCATCACCTTGTGGACGGTGTGACCCTTGATGTCCATGCCCAGGATGTCCGAGGCGTACTTGAATGCCTCGTCGGGGGTCTTGGCGACTTTGACGCCGCCCGCCTTCCCGCGGCCTCCAACTTTGACTTGAGCCTTGACGACGACAACGCCGCCAATCTTCTCGGCTGCCGCCTTTGCTTCCTCGGGGGTGTGCGCCACGATGCCGGCGAGCACGGGTACTCCGTGTGCCTCAAAAAGATCGCGCGCCTGATATTCGAACAGATCCACAGGCCAGTGTCCTTCTACGTCGAAGTAGGTTTACACAGGGAACTTTAGTCCCTTGGCGTTCGGCGCCTTTCACAGACTACCGGTTTAGTGACCAAGGGCACACTTCTATGGTTTGTAGAAAAGTAAGGCGATGAGCTAAGGAACTACCCGGTCTTCGTGAGCGGTGCGTACCTCAGCAGCAGGCGTTTCTCACCGACGTCGAACGACACCTTCGCCACCGTCTTGTCCCCCGCTCCCTCGACGGCCAGGATGGTCCCGTTGCCGAAGCTGGTGTGGTTGACCTTGTCCCCCACCGCGACGGCGAGGACCTCCTTCTGTGGCTGGACGCGCCCGACGACGGTCGCCGAGCGGGTGGGCAGGCCCCGACCGCTGTCGTCGCCGCCGGCACCGGCGCCCCAGTAGGACCCGCTGAACTTGTTGCCCCCACCGATCGCGCCTCCGCCAGCCCACATCGGCCCCGAGGCGCCCTCACGCTTCCAGGTGATGAGCTCGCTGGGCACCTCGCCGACGAACTGCGACGCCGGGTTGTACTGGCTCTGACCCCACATGCTGCGCACCTCGGAGCGGGTGATGTACAGCCGCTTCCGAGCCCGGGTCAACCCGACGTAGGCGAGCCGGCGTTCCTCGGCGAGCTCCTTCGGATCGGTGGCAGAGCGCTGGTGCGGGAAGATTCCCTGCTCCATGCCGGTCAGGAACACCACGGGGAACTCGAGGCCCTTGGCGGTGTGCAGGGTCATCAGGGTGACCACGCCCAGGCGCTTCGCCTCGGCCACGGCCTGTTCCACCTCCGCCGCCGAACCTTCCGGTGCATCGGGGATCTGGTCGGCGTCGGCCACCAGCGAGACCTGTTCAAGGAAGTCACCGAGCGTCCCCTCAGGGTTCTCCTGCTCGTACTCACGCACCACTGCGACCAGCTCGGCGAGGTTCTCCACCCTCGACTCGTCCTGCGGGTCGTTGCTCAACCTCAGCTGCGCCAGGTACCCGGTCTGCTCCAGCACCGCTTCCAGCGCCGCCGCCGCGCCCGACCCGTCGGCCACTTCGGCGAGGTCGTCGATCAGCTTCACGAAACCGTTGACGGCGTTCAGCGACCGGGTAGCCAGCCCGGGTGCGTCGTCCGCACGGCGGAGAGCCGCCATGAAGGACATCCGCTCCCGCTCGGCGAGCGCCGCGACGGCATACTCTGCACGGTCTCCGATCCCCCGCTTGGGTTCGTTGAGGATCCGGCGGAGGTTGACGACGTCGTCCTGGTTGACCAGCACCCGCAAGTAGGCGAGGGCATCCTTGATTTCCTTGCGCTCGTAGAACCGGGTGCCGCCCACCACCTTGTAGGGCAGGCCGACCCGCATCAGGATTTCCTCGATGGATCGGGACTGCGCGTTGGTCCGGTAGAAGATCGCGACGTCGCCGGGGCGCAAATCCTCCTCATCCTGGAGGCGGTCGATCTCCTCGGCGATGAAGCGGGCTTCCTCGTGTTCGTTTTCCCCGACGTACCCGATGATCGGCTCGCCATCGCCCTCGGCAGTCCACAGCTTTTTGTCCGGCCGGTCCGGGTTGCGGGAGATGACAGCGTTGGCGGCGCTGAGGATGGTCTGCGTGGACCGGTAGTTCTGCTCCAGGAGGATGGTGCGCGCGTTGGGGTAGTCGTTTTCGAACTCGACGATGTTCCGGACGTCGGCGCCGCGGAACGCGTAGATGGACTGGTCGGAGTCGCCGACCACCGTCAGTTCGGCGTTCGGGATCAGCTCGGCACCATCGGCGGGGTCCTGGGTGATCCCGACGATCTCGCGGACCAGGGCGTACTGGGCGTGGTTGGTGTCCTGGTATTCATCCACCAGCACGTGCCGGAACCGGCGCCGGTAGTAGTCGGCCACCCCGGGGAAGGCCCTGAACATGTAGACGGTCTGGGCAATCAGGTCATCGAAGTCCATCGCGTTGGCCTGGCGCATCCGCTGCGCGTAACCCTTGTAGACCTCGGCGACTGCCTGCTCGAACGGGTCCGAGTAGTTGGCGGAGCTGGCGTAGCTTTCTTCGTCGATCAGTTCATTCTTCAGCGCTGAAATCTTGTGCTGGATGGACTTGGGGGTGAACCGCTTGGGGTCCAGGTCCAGCCCCTTCGCCACGAGGGTGATCAACCGGAGCGTGTCCGCCGAGTCGTAGATGGAGAAGTTGGAGTTCAGCCCCACCGACGCGGCCTCGCGTCGCAGGATCCGCACGCAGGAAGAGTGGAAGGTGGAGATCCACATGCGCTTCGCGACATCCCCCACCAGGGCTTCGATGCGTTCGCGCATCTCGGCTGCGGCCTTGTTGGTGAACGTGATGGCCAGGATTGCGCCGTGGTGTGCCCGACCCATTGCCATCAGGTAGGCGATCCGGTGGCTGAGGACGCGGGTCTTGCCGGAGCCTGCGCCCGCCACGATCAGCAGGGGGGACCCGCTGTGCCGGACTGCCTCTTCCTGCTGTGGGTTCAGGCCGACCAGCAGTTCCTGTGCCCGTGCGTCGTCCCGGCGTCCGCCCGCGGGGCCCGCCCCCTCCGCAGATTCGGGTCCGGCAGGGCCGGGCCGGGCCGACGACGTCGACCGTTTCCCTGAGCTTGCGGGTGATGAACCGAGGTGTGGGTCGAAAAGCATATCCATGGTGCGATCAAGTCTAGTTGCTGGCTCTGACGAAACAGGTGCAGTCGGGTGCCCCGCGACGCACAGCGCCCGCCGGTTCGGGTGAACCGGCGGGCGCTGTCCGCTTGGTGGTGGGGCTGGCTGGAAGTGCTACCTAGGGCTTGGCTTCTTCGATATCGTCAGCGTCGATACCGAGCTGCAGCAGCTTGCCGCTCTTGCGATCGGCCAGATAGGCCTTCATTTCACGCTTGATGACCGGCAGCAGCATGTACACGCCGAGCAGGTTCACGAATGCACAGATGAACAGGGCGGCATCGGCGAAGTTAAGGACCTGGGTGAAGGTCAGAACGGTGCCGACGACGGTGAAGAAGAGGAACACGCACTTGTAGATGATTTCCGACACCTTGCTGCGGCCGAAGAGGTACTCCCAGGCCTTGAGTCCGTAGTAGGACCAGGTGATCAGGGTGGAGAACGCGAAGAGTGCAACGGCAATCGCCAGCACGATCGGGAACCAGGAGATGACGGTTGCGAAGGCATCCGAGGTGAGGATGACGCCGTCGGGTGCGCCGTCGCCGGCCTGGACCTGGTCGATTCCTGCCTGCAGGCTGGGAGCGCTGGCGATGATGATGGTCAGGGCGGTCATCGTACAGATGACCACGGTGTCAATGAGGGGCTCGAACATCGCCACGAAGCCTTCGCTGACGGGACGCCTGGTCTTGACCGCGGAGTGGGCGATTGCTGCGGAGCCGAGTCCGGCTTCGTTGGAGAATGCTGCACGCTGGAAACCGACGATCATGACACCGATGAAGCCACCAGCCATACCGGCGGGAGCAAACGCACCCTCGATGATGGAGGCGAACGCGGCGGGCACATTGCCGATGTTGACGATGATCACGAAGAGGCAGGCCGTGATGTAAACGGCAGCCATGGCAGGGACGAGCCGGCTGGTGGTGGCACCGATGGACTTGATGCCGCCGAGGATCACCGCGCCGACGAGGGCAGCGAGGACGAGGCCGAAGATGAGGGCTGCACCGGCGCTTCCGAGGAAGCCGTCTGCGCCGCCGGTGACGTTCTGCACCTGGGCGAAAGTCTGGTTGGCCTGGAACATGTTGCCGCCGGCTACACCGAAGATGAGGATGGCGACGGCGAAGATCCCGGTCAGGATTTTCGCTGGCAGACGCCCGAACTTCTCGAAAGCGATGGGGAGGTACTTGAACGGCCCGCCGCTGACGGTGCCGTCGGGGTGCACCTCACGGTATTTCACCCCGAGGGTACACTCGGCGAACTTGGTGGCCATGCCGAGCAGGCCGGCAAGGATCATCCAGAAGGTGGCACCCGGGCCACCGAGCGCCATGGCGGCACCCACGCCGGCAATATTGCCAAGCCCCACCGTGCCGGACAGTGCCGACGTCAGCGCCTGGAAGTGGGGCACCTCGCCCGGATCATCCTTGGAGGAATACCTGCCCCTGACCACTTCGTAGGACACCTTGAGATGCCGGAACTGTGCAAACCCGAAGTAGATCGTGAAGATGATGCCTGCAGCAATGAGCCACGCGACAACTACAGGAAAGCTGACCTCCCCAATGGTGACGGGGAAGAACACGATGCTGGAGAACACCTCGGTGACGGGCGCGAAGACCGAGTCAATCGCGTCCTCGACCGCTGCGAGCCATCCGACTTCATCCGAGACGCTGGTCATTGGTAGTGCTTGGTTAATTGCCATCTCACAAAACAACCGCAAACGGTAGTGTGTTTGCAATCATAGAGGGCATATATGCCGAAATGACATCAAAACGTAACGTGCCTCACAGATGACCTTCAGTTCCTCGTGTGACATCACGCATGGTCCTCGCGGGGGATAATCGAATCATGTCTAAAACCCGCGCCCAGATCGCCCGGAAACACGGCGCCGCCGCAGCCGGCATCCCCGCGGCATCTGCCCCTGCCGCGTCCACCGCGCCCCGCAGCAATGGAAACATGCTGCTGATTGCCGCGGCCGCCACGGCGGTGCTTCTGTTTGGGTACTACCATCTGCTTGCCCTGGGCCAGATGAGCCAGCTCGCCGACGGGTTGACCATGCCCGACATGATGTTCGGCGGCTACGGCACCGCGCACATCGCTGATCTGCGGGCGGCCATGGATGAGGACGCGCTGGGCCAGCTTAGCTACCTACACAAGACCGCTGGCACCCTTTTCCCGTTGATCTTCGGCATCGCCTGGCTGTTGCTGATCCAGCTGAACGTGGACCGGCGCTGGCTCAGGTGGCTGCTCTGGCTGCCGCCACTCGTGTTCGCGGCGGTGGACCTCTGGGAGAACGTCGCGATCGACGCGCTTCTCGCCGGCTCGGCCCCCGACGACGGCCAGGTGGCGCTGGCCTCCGCGCTCACGGTGGCCCGCTGGGTCCTGCTGGGACTCTCCTGCGTCGGTGGCCTGCTGGCCGTGCTGCTCCCGGCCACGGTCCGCGGCAAGGTTCCCGTGCGACCGGTCGGACCGGCTGGGTTGACTGCCGAAAGCAGGTAAGCTGGTACCGCTGTACCCGCCTCTGTAGCTCAGTAGGATAGAGCGTCCCTCTCCTAAAGGGAAGGTCGTCGGTTCGATTCCGGCCAGGGGCACCATCGCACGACGGGTTCCAGATGAATGAATGTGAGCCGTTCCGGCTCGGCGCCGCCACGACCCTCCTCGATCACCTCCGCGGGACCTGGTCGGTGGAACGGACGCTGCAGGACCACACCTCAGGACTGACAGGCGTTTTCACCGGCATCGCCACCTTCGCGGACGACGACGACGCCCTCCGACACCGCGAGTGCGGCTCGCTCGCCTGGGCCGGTGCACTTCCCACGAAGGCCACCCGCGAGTTGCTCTGGCGGGCAACCAGGTCCGCTGCGGCGGCTGAGGTGTTCTTCGCCGACGGCCGCTTCTTCCACGTCCTTGACCTGACCGATGGCCGGGACACACCGGCGCACCCGTGCGCGCCCGACCACTACCTGGGGTCATTCGTCCTGCTGGATCACGATCGCTGGCGGTATACCTGGCGGGTCAGCGGACCGGCCAAGGATCTGACGCTGGACACCCACCTGACCCGGGTGACCCAGCCGCCCCCGGCACCCCTGGTGACCCAGGACAGCTAGTCCACCCTTCGACGGTTCCGACTATACGACGTCGGCCAGTAGACCCGGGTCAGGAGCGAGGCGCCCCTGCCCCACCAGGTCCCAGGCACGCTGGAGCATCCCCACCGCACGGTCGGTGTCCTCGATCGAGTAGCTGAAGGGCAGGCGCAGGAAGCGCTCGAACGCACCGTCAATCCCGAACCGTGGACCCGCCGCAATCAGCAGCCCCTCCTGCCGGGCCGCCAGGGTGAGCTGCGAACTGACGCTGCGCCCCAGATTCGCCCACAGCGAGAGGCCGCCGGCGGCGGACGGCACCGACCAGGCGGGGATCCTGTCACGGAGAGCGGCGACCAGGTGGTCCCGGCCGGCCCGGAGCTGGTTCCGCCGCTCCGCGAGAATCTGGTCGTAGCTGCCCAGCAGCTCCGCGGCGATGAGCTGCTCAAGGATGGGAGTGCCCAGGTCGGAGGCTGCGCGCGCACGAACGAGCTGGTCGATCAGCGGCGTCTCGGCTCTGATCCAGCCGATCCGCAGCCCACCCCAGATGGTCTTGCCCAGCGATCCGATCAGCACCGCGGGCCCATAGGCAGCGAGGGGAAGCGGGAGGTCCAGGGAGTCGATCGCGAGTTCCGCCATGGTCTCATCGGCAATTACCACAGTCCCCTGGCGCTCCGCCGCGGCGAGCACCCGCCGACGCTGGTCCTCCCCCATGACCCGTCCCGTCGGGTTGTGGAAATCCGGCATCAGGTAGGCGATGGCGGGACTGGTTCGCCGGAACGCCTGCTGCAGGGCGTCGTCGTCCCAGCCCTCCTCCGTGGTGACGTTGACCGGCACCAGCCGTCGACCCGCTGCCCGGATTGCCTCATAGGCATGCGGGTAGCTCGGCGATTCCACGATGGCGCTGTCACTGCGGTCCATCAGGTGGCGGGTCAGCAGGGCTATCGCGTGCTGGGCGCCCAGCGTGACCAGGATCTGTTCGGGACCGGTCGGCAGGCCGCGACTTCGGTAGCGGGCGGCGACCGCAGCACGCAGCTGGGGAAGGCCGACCGGATCGTATCCAGCGCCGCCCAGGTACTGCTGCAGTTCCACCGCGGCCTGCATGGCGGCCCCGGCGAGCAGAGGCGAGGCTGGCATCGCTGCCTTGCTGAAGTCGAGCAGCCCGCCGGCGCTGGACTCGGCGGGAGCACCCTGCGACCCGGGCAACTGGGCGACGCTGCCCGATCCCCTGATGCTGCTCAGGTAACCGGACTCCCGCAACCGTGCGTAGGTCGATGACACGGTGGTCCTGCTGACCATGAGCCGGACCGCGAGGTCCCGTTCAGCGGGGAGCCGTGCGCCCACGGGGACGCGGCCGTCGAGGATCAGCAACCGAATGCGGTCAGCCAACGCCGTGTAGGCCGATGACCCATTCCGCCACCCCGTCAGGAGAGAGTCCAATTTAGTAGCCGAGATCACCTGCATCAGACCAGTTTAGGCAAATTGGCGCCTTGTGAGAAGGCCAATATCGGTATTGACTTGGACTATGACCCATCTCTTCGTCCGACGCGTGCCCCAACTGCTGATTGGCCTGTTCTGCTATGGCTTCGCCATCGCCATGATGATCCAGGCTGGGATTGGTGTGTCGCCGTGGGACGTCCTGGGCCAAGGCACGGCCCTGCAAACCGGTCTGCCGTTCGGGGTCGCCACCAACATGATTGGCCTTATGGTCCTGCTGCTGTGGATCCCGATCCGGCAGAAGCCCGGGATCGGGACTGTGCTCAACGTCTTGCTCGTGGGACCCAGCGCCGAAGTGGGGTTGGCGGTCCTGCCCATGCCCACCGAGCTGTGGGCGCAGATCCTCCTCTTCGCCGGGGGCCTAACTCTCCTGGCCGTGGCGACGGGCCTGTACATCGGGGCGCGGATGGGTCCTGGCCCGCGCGACGGGCTGATGACCGGCATTCACCGGAAGTGGGGCTGGAAGATCTGGAAGGTCCGGACGGTGATTGAACTGACAGTCCTGACCATCGGGTGGCTGCTCGGCGGGACAGTCGGCGTTGGCACGGTAGCCTTCGCCCTCCTCATCGGCCCGATGGTCAACGCCGCCCTGCCGCTGCTGCATATCCCGGAACCGCGCGCCCGGGTCGCCAAAACCCTCTAGGTGCCCCGACCCCCTTCGGAAGTTGCCTCACCGTGAACTGGCTCTAAAGGCCGGTGGCGACGTTCTTGCTGACGGCGAACTGGGTGCGGTGCAGCTCAGCGTACCTGCCACTGAGTTCCAGTAGTTCGTCGTGGGTGCCCCGCTCGGCGATCTGACCGTCCTCGATGACCAGGATCTGGTCGGCTGTGCGGATGGTGGACAGCCGGTGGGCGATCACGATGGCGGTCCTCCCCTCCAGGGCCTCCGTCAGTGCCGCCTGGACCGCGGCCTCCGAGGTGGAGTCCAGGGCCGCCGTCGCCTCGTCCAGGATGACCACCCGCGGCTGGGCGAGCAGCAGGCGGGCAATGGTCATCCGCTGACGCTCGCCACCGGAGAGCCGGTAGCCGCGCTCTCCCACCATGGTGTCCAGTTGGTCGGGCAGTGACCGCAGCAGCGGTTCGAGCCGCGCCCTCCGGACGGCGTCCCACAGCTCCTCGGTGGTCGCCTCGGGCCGCGCCAGTAACAGGTTCGATTTGATGGTTTCGTGGAAAAGGTGGCCGTCCTGCGTGACCATGCCCATGGTGTGCCGGAGGGATTCGAAGGTCACGTCCCGCACATCGGTCCCGGCGAGCCGGACCGCACCGCTGTCGACGTCGTACAACCGAGCCAGCAGCTGGGCGATGGTCGATTTTCCGGCGCCCGACGTTCCCACCAGGGCGATGGTCTGCCCCGGTTCCACCCGGAAGGACACCCCGTGCAGCACCTCCTCGCCGCCCCGGGTATCCAGGATGGCGACCTCCTCCAGCGAGGCGAGGGAAACCTTGTCCGCCGAGGGGTAGGCGAACCGGACATCGTCGAATTCAACTGACACCGGACCGTCGGGGATCCTGCCTGCGTCGGGCTTCTCCTTGATCAGTGGATCCAGGTCGAGAACCTCGAAGACACGCTCGAAGCTGACCAGTGCGCTCATGATTTCCACCCGGGCGTTCGCCAGGTTGGTCAGGGGCGCGTAGAGGCGGGTGAGGAGCAACGCGAGGGTGACCACCTCGCCCGTGTTCAGTGCACCGCCCAGGGCAAGTGCACCGCCGAGACCGTACACCAGGGCGAGAGCGAGCGCGGAGACCAGCATCAGCGCGGTGACGAAGACCCACTGGAGCATTGCCATGCGGACGCCAATGTCGCGGACCCGTGCGGCGCGGACAGCGAATTCCCGCGATTCCTCGTCCGGGCGGCCGAACAGTTTGACCAGCGTGGCTCCGGGAGCGGAGAAGCGTTCGGTCATCTGCGTGCTCATGGCCGAGTTGTGGTCGGCTGCCTCGCGGCGCAGGGCGGCGAGGCGGTTGCCCATCCGGCGGGCGGGCAGCAGGAAGATCGGCAGCATGATGACGGCCAGCACGGTGACCAGGACTGATGTCGTCAGCATGACCACCAGGGTCAGGGCGAGCGCCACGATGTTGCTGACCACCCCGGAGAGGGTGCCGCTGAAGGCCTGCTGCGCGCCGATCACGTCATTGTTGAGCCTGCTCACCAGCGCGCCAGTCCGGGTGCGGGTGAAGAAGGCGATCGGCATTTTCTGCACATGGTCGAAGACTGTGGTGCGCAGGTCCAGGATGACTCCCTCACCGATCTTCGAGGAGAACCAGCGGGTCGCCATGGACACCACGGCGTCGGCAACCGCTACGAGCGCGATGACGACGGCGAGCCAGATGACTCTCTCAAGCCCGGTACCGGCGATGATCTCGTTGACCACCTGGCCGGCGAGGACCGGCGTCGCGACCGCGAGGAACGCGGACACCACCGACAGCGCGATGAAGAAGATCAGTTTGGTCCGGTACGGCACAGCAAACCTCAGGATCCGCTTCAGCGTCTCCTTCGAGAACTTGTTGTTGCTGTCCTTGGCGGTGGAAATCCGGTAAAGGGAGTTCCAGGCCGCGCCTTCCATACTCATGTACTGCCTCCATCGCTCAGGTCCTCAGCTTATGCCCGCCCAGCCCCCGCCAATGGGCGAGTTGGGCGGATCACAGGGGCGCCCGGAACTAATTTCGCTGTCGGCTTTGTTGCACTATGTGGCTCCGCACGTTGTGCCGCATAACCCTGCCCTGTACAACGGCAGGAGACCCCTGAACCATCCCCAGTTATTAAGGACCCCCAAAATGCTGACCCGTCGTCTTTCAATCCTTGGTGCAGCCACCGCTCTCACCCTGGGCCTGGCGGCCTGCGGCGGCGGAGAGCCCGCCGGGGAGCCAGCTGACAGCAGCGCCTCCGCGGGACCCACCAGCCTGCAGGAGATCCAGGATGCCGGAGTCATCACGGTCGGCACCGAGGGGACCTACCGTCCCTTCAGCTTCCACGAGGGAGGCGCCGGCGACCTGACCGGGTTCGACGTCGAGGTCATCACCGCTGTCGCCGAGGAACTCGGTGTGGAAGCCGAGTTCGAGGAAACCCAGTGGGACGCGATCTTCGCCGGACTTGATGCCGGCCGGTTCGATGTCATCGCGAACCAGGTATCAATCACCGATGAGCGGCTCGAGACCTATGACTTCTCCGATCCCTACACGGTCAGCACCGGTGTCATCGTGACCACCGCAGACAACACCGAGATCACCTCCTTCGAGGACCTGGAGGGCAAGACTACCGCCCAGTCGCTGACCAGCAACTGGTATGAGCTGGCGCAGGAAAGCGGCGCGGAGATCGAGGCTGTTGAAGGCTGGGCGCAGTCAGTGACCCTGCTGGAGCAGGGCCGGGTCGATGCCACGATCAACGACACGCTGACCTACCTGGACTACCAGCAGACCAATCCGACCGATGCGATCAAGATTGCCGCGGAGACCGATGAAGAGTCGCTCAGCGCCTTCACCTTCGTCAAGGGCAGCGACGACCTAATCGCCGCGGTCAACGAGGCGCTCGCCAGCCTGCGTGCAGACGGTACGCTTGCCGAGATCTCGGAGAAGTACTTCGGCTCCGACGTCACCGAATAGCACCCGCTAGGTACACGGAGGAACACCATCGACTGGACACTGTTCTGGGATTCGCTCGGCCCACTGGTCCTGGCTGGGCTGACTGGCACCATCCCGCTGTCCCTGGCGTCGTTTGTTCTCGGCCTCCTCCTGGCGCTGTTGATTGCCCTGATGCGGTTGAGCAACAATCGGCTCGCCTCCTCAGTGGCCAGGACGTACGTGTCGATCATCAGGGGCACCCCCCTGCTGGTGCAGCTGTTCGTGATCTTCTACGGCCTGCCCTCGATCGGCGTGGTGATTCCTCCCTGGCCGAGCGCGATTATCGCTTTCTCCCTGAACGTGGCGGGCTATGCGGCCGAGATCATTCGGGCAGCCATCCTGTCGGTTCCGAAGGGGCAGTGGGAGGCTGGGCACACCATCGGGATGTCGCGTTCACGCACGATGCGCCGCATCATCCTCCCCCAGGCTGCCCGGGTGTCCGTCCCACCGCTTTCCAACACGTTCATCAGCCTGGTGAAGGACACGTCTCTCGCATCCCTGATCCTGGTGACCGAGCTGTTCCGCCAGGCGGAGGAGATCGCGGCGTTCAGCCAGCAGTTCATGATGTTGTACCTGGAGGCCGCACTGGTCTACTGGGTGTTCTGCCTCGTGCTCTCCAGTGGGCAGTCCTATCTGGAAAAGAGGTTGGATCGCTATGTCGCACACTGAGCCCACACCAGCAGCCGCCGGTCAGGACGGAAACCTGCTGACCGTGACCGGCCTCAGCAAGGCGTTCGGCGAGAACGTTGTGCTGAAGTCAATCGACCTTGCCATCCGGCCCGGTCAGGTGACAGCCCTGATCGGGCCCTCCGGCTCAGGTAAGACCACTGTGTTGCGGTGCCTCAATGGGCTCGAAACCCCGGACGGCGGAATCGTGTCGGTCTCTGGCGGACCCACAGTGGATTTCGGTGGCAAGGTCAGGGCCAAAGACCTCTCGGACCTGCGCGACCAGAGTGCGATGGTCTTCCAGCACTACAACCTCTTCCCCCACATGACGGTCCTCGAGAATGTGATCGAGGGCCCCATCCAGGTGAAGAAGATGCGCCGCGCAGACGCCATCAGGGACGCCGAGTCGCTGCTTGCCCGGGTGGGCCTGGCGGACAAGAAGGACCAGTACCCGTTCGAGCTGTCCGGCGGCCAGCAGCAGCGGGTAGGAATCGTGCGAGCGCTGGCCCTGAAACCGGCGCTGCTGCTCTTCGATGAGCCCACCTCCGCACTCGATCCCGAACTGGTCGGCGAGGTGCTGGGCGTGATCAAGGAACTCGCCGACGAACAGTGGACCATGATGATCGTCACCCATGAGCTGGCCTTCGCCCGCGAGGTCGCCGACGAGGTGGTGTTCATGGACGGCGGCGTGGTGGTGGAACGCGGCCACCCCGACACGGTGCTGCGCAATCCCCGGCAGGAGCGCACCCAGCGGTTCGTCCAACGCCTCCTCCACCCGTTCTGACCCGTGCACCGGGGAGCCCGCGGCACTTTTCCTGATCCCCGCACCACGAACTGATCCGAGGAGACCCATCATGACCCAGCCCACCGACGCCCAGCTCTCCGAGGTCGAGCAGTGGCACCGCTTCCGCGAGCGCCGGGACGCCTCCCTCGCCGTCGGGCACGGCTGGCTCACACTGACCTCCCTCCAGTGGTTGCCTGCCGAGCCTGCGGCGCTGGAACTGGTGCCCGGCCTCTGGAGTGCCAGCGTCCCCGGAGCGGGTCCGGGGGCGGCCACGCTGACCGCCCGCGCGTCGGACTCTCTGACGCTGGTGAGCACCGGCGACCCTGTCGATGGGACGATCACGCTGTCCCTGGCCGACGGCGGCTCCGAGAACTGGGTGCGCTTCCGCGACACGGTAATGGAACTCGCCGTCCGCGGCAACCGGTACGTGGTGCGCACCCGTGACAACTCATCACCCACCCTGACCGGGTTCGACGGCGTTCCCACCTACGCCTATGAGCCGTCCGCCGTGGTCGCGGGTTTCTACACTGCCTACCCGATGCCGGATGCCGTCCCCATCCGGACCGCACACCCCGACGTCGACGACCTGGTTCACGCGACCGGGACCGTGTCATTCACCCTCGGCGGCATCTCCCACACGCTGCGCGCCGAGCAGCAGTCCAATGGGTCTCTGAAGGTGGCGTTCCACGACGAGACAAACGGCCGCTCAACCGCTGGGTGGCGCTTCCTGGTCACCGGCCGGGTGTCGCCCGAGGGACAGGTCACCCTCGACTTCAACCGTTCGCTGAACTACCCGAGCGCCTTCACACCCTTTGGCACCTGCCCCATGCCGGTGGAAGGGAACCGGGTGAGCGTCCCGATACACGCCGGCGAGCGCATCCCCGCCTAGCATCCCCGCCTAGCGTCCCCGCCTAGCGTCACCGTCGTCGTCGCCGTCGTCGTGCCTGCTGACCGCGTTTCGGTGAGGAACCTGGACAACGGTGGGCAACCTTCCGCTCAATAATGTCCAAGTTGACCCGGCCCGTCCAGGTTGCTCACCGCTACGACCCGGCGATGCCCAGTTCGCGACGGACCAGGGGCAGCACCTCGGTGCCGAGCAGTTCGATCGACTCCAGGACCTGCGCCTGCGGCACTGAGGACCAGTCGAGCTGCAGGATGTGCCGGTCATGGCCCATCTGCGAGTGGGCGAGGACGATCTTCTCCGCCACCTCCTCGGCATTCCCCACGAAGATCGCGCCGGAGCGCGCGGCCTGCATGTTGTAGGTGACCTCACTCGGCATCGGGAAGCCCCGCTCCGAGGAGATCCGTTTCATGGTGTCCAGCCAGTACGGCTTGAAGGTGGCTCGGGCGTCCTTCCTCAGCACCATCCCGACGCCGCTCAGCCCCACCTTTAGCGTCGCCGGGTCATGCCCGGCCTGGGCAGCCGTCTCACGGTACAGCTGGGCGTGCTGGGCGAAGTTCCCGACCGCCCCGCCCAGCAGCGCGTAGATGACCGGGGTGCCCAGCCGTGCGGCCCGCACCGACGACGCCGGGGTACCACCGGTCGCGATCCAGATGTCCAGGTGGCCGGATACTGGACGCGGGAGGATCAGGGCGTCGTCCAGCGCCGGCCGAAACTTGCCCCGCCAGGTGATGCGTTCAGCATCGTCGAGCTGCAGCAGTAGCCGGATCTTTTCCTCGTACAACTCCTCGTAGTCCCCGAGGGCCGCACCGAACAATGGGTACGACTCGATGAAGGACCCCCGGCCGGCGGTGAGCTCCGCCCTGCCCCCGGAGAGCAGGTCGAGGGTGGCGAACTGCTGGTAGACCCGGACTGGGTCCTCGGTGCTCAACACGGTGACGGCCGACCCGACCCGGATGGTGGACGTCTGCGCTGCGGCGGCCGCGAGGACGGGCACCACCGATGACACGGCGTAGTCCGGCCGGTGATGCTCACCGATGCCAAAGTAGTCCAGGCCCACCTGGTCCGCGAGCCGCGCCCGCTCCAACAGATCGGTCATGCGCTGCTGCGGCGAGACCCGCTCCCCCGTCACCGGGTTGGGGTGGATGTCCCCGAAGCTGTAGATACCAAGTTCCATGAGCAGCTCCTGTGGCGGGTAGGTCGGTGGACCCTAGGCGGCGATCCGCTGCGGGTGGGTGTAGCAGTTCAGTGAGGTGCCGCGGCTGAAGCCGACCAGCGTGATCCCGGTTTCCTCGGCCAGATCGGCAGCCAACGACGACGGCGCGCTGACGGCCGAGAGGACAGGGATCCCCGCGAGCTGTGCTTTCTGCACCAGCTCGAACGACGCGCGACCGGACACCTGCAGGATGGTGCCCTTCAGCGGCAGCATTCCTTCCCGCAGTGCCCAGCCCACCACCTTGTCGACGGCGTTGTGTCGTCCTACGTCCTCACGAAGGCATAACAATTCGCCCTCACGGGTGAACAGACCCGCAGCGTGCACGCCACCGGTGCTGTCAAAGAGTTTCTGCGATTCGCGCAGCCGGTCGGGCAGGGCGGCGAGGGCCGGCAGGGCGACCTGGGCGTCGTCGTCGTGCACGTCGAAGCGCGATGACTTACGCACTGCATCGATCGACGCGGTCCCGCAGATCCCGCAGGAACTGGAGGTGTAAACGTGGCGTTCCATCGTGGTGTCCGGGAGGACCACGTCGGGCCGGAGCTGGGATTCGACCACGTTGAACGTCTGCTGTCCGGCGTCGTCGACCCCCGCGCAATACCGCAGGCTGATCAACTGACCGCTCTCCCAAACGATGCCTTCGGACACCAGGAACCCGGCTACCAGGTCAAAGTCGTCACCGGGTGTGCGCATGGTCACAGAGAAGGACTTTGACCCCAATCTGATCTCCAGGGGTTCCTCACCGGCGAGCACGTCCTCGCGCCTGCTGGTGCCATTTTCTGTAGCGCCGAGACGGAATCGGGTGATCTGGCGGCGCTGACTGACGCGCTTTTTCAATTTCTACTCCTGCCATTGTCCTAGGATGAGACTAGTGGACTTCTGACACGAGGATGTGATGGCTATGGCGACTCGAGCGCCGAAAGATGGAATCAACGAAGCCGAGATTAAGGTCGGTAAGCCCAAGAGGCAAGCAGTAGGTCTTCCTGCTGTCCTGAACTCCCTGAAAATTTCGCTGGATCAGATGGGTCCAGTGCGTAGCGCGCAGACGCTGCTGGCAGTCAACCAGGTCAAGGGTTTCGACTGCATGGGCTGCGCCTGGCCCGAAGGTGACAAACGACACACGGCCGAATTCTGCGAAAACGGCGCGAAGGCCGTCGCTGAAGAGGCGACCCGCCGGATCGTGACGCCGTCGTTCTTCGAGGAGCACTCGGTCGCCGAACTCAACGAGCGCGACGAGTACTGGCTGGGGCAGCAGGGCCGCATCACCCACCCAATGCTTCTGGACGAGGGCGGCACCCATTACCGCCCGGTCACCTGGGACATGGCATACGACATCATCGTCGAGGAACTGGCAGCACTCGACAGCCCGGACGAGGCGGTGTTTTACACCTCGGGGCGAACCTCCAACGAGGCGGCGTTCCTGTACCAGCTGATGGTCCGCGGGATCGGCACCAACAACCTCCCGGATTGCTCCAACATGTGCCACGAGTCCTCCGGCTCGGCGCTGACCCAGACCATCGGGATCGGCAAGGGAACGGTATCCCTGGAGGACGTCGATAAGGCGCCGCTGATTCTGGTGGCCGGCCAGAACCCGGGCACCAACCACCCCCGGATGCTGACGTCGCTGGAGAAGGCGAAGAAGAACGGCGGCCAGATCGTCGCCATCAACCCGCTGCCCGAGGCAGGGCTCCTGCGGTTCGAGAACCCACAGAAGATCTCCGGCATCCTCGGCACCAAGTTTGGTGGCGGCACCCAGCTGGCCGACGACTTCCTGCAGATCCGCCTCGGCGGGGACCAGGCCCTCTTCCAGGGCCTCGGCAAGTACCTGCTGGAGCAGGAGGAGAAGACCGGCACGGTTTTCGACCACGAGTTCATCAAGGCCCACACCACCGGCCTGGAGGAGTACCTGCAGGAACTGCGGGAGGTCTCCTGGGACGAGATCGTCGAAGCGAGTGGCATCCCGAAGTCGCAGATCACCTCGGTGGGCGACCGGATGATCGCCTCTCCCGGGACAGTCGTCTGCTGGGCGATGGGCCTGACCCAGCACAAGCACTCGGTGAAGACCCTGCGCGACGTCGTCAACGTGCTGCTGCTCCAGGGCAACATCGGCAAGCCGGGCGCAGGCGTCTGCCCTGTCCGCGGGCACTCCAACGTACAGGGTGACCGGACGATGGGGATCTTCGAGCGGATGCCCGACGGCTTCCACGACGCCCTTGACTCCCACTTCAGCTTCGCCTCACCGAGGAAGCACGGCTTCGACACCGTTGCGGCGATCCGGGCGATGCGCGACGGCAAAGCGAAGGTCTTCATGGCGATGGGCGGCAACTTTGTGCGCGCCACCCCGGACTCCGACGTCACCGACAAGGCGCTGCGCAACACGCGCCTCACAGTGCAGGTGTCCACCAAGATGAACCGCTCGCACCTGATCACCGGCCGCCGTGCCCTGATCCTGCCAGCCCTGGGCCGGACGGACAAGGACACCCAGGCCAGCGGTGACCAGCGCGTCACCGTCGAAGACTCAATGAGCGCCGTGCATGCCTCCCGTGGACGGCTGCGTCCCCCGGGACCGGACGTGCGTTCGGAAATCGCGATCGTCTGCGAGCTCAGTGACCGGTTGTTCGCCCGGCCGCAAAGCCCGTTCCGCGATAATGCACCGCAGATCGACTGGGTGGCGGCGCAGGCCGACTACTCGGTGGTCCGCAATCACATCGAGGCTGTGATTCCGGGCTTCGAGAACTACAACACCCGGATTGACACCGGTGGGTTTGTGCTGCCGAACGGCCCCCGCGACGGCCGGAAGTTCACCACGCCCTCCGGCAAGGCGGTCTTCACAGGCAACGCACTGGAGTACCCGAAGATCCCCGAGGGACGGTTGTTGCTGCAGACTCTGCGGTCGCACGACCAGTACAACACCACCATCTACGGCAAGGACGACCGCTACCGCGGCATCCATGGCGGACGACGCGTGGTCATGGTTCACGCTGACGACCTGGCCGCGGCGGGCATTGCCGACGGCGAGATCGTGAACCTGGTGTCGCAGTTCTCGGACGGGGTGGAGCGGCGGGCGGAGAACTTCCGCGCGGTCACCTATCAGACGCCCCGGGGCTGTGCAGCTGCCTACTACCCGGAAACCAATGTGCTGGTGCCGCTGGACTCGACGGCCGATGTCAGCGGAACCCCGACGTCCAAGTCTGTGATCATCCGACTGGAAAAGATCGCGTAACCTTCTCGACGACCTCAATAAAAAGACGCCCCCGTTCCTCGGAACGGGGGCGTCTTGTGTTCAGGAGCGGGTGCGTCAGCTGATCCAGGGCAGGCGCAGGGCTTTGAGGCGGTCCCCGGCGACGCAGCCCTCGGCTGGTACCACCATTACGCCGCTGGCTGAGGCCAGTCCGCGGAGCATGCCCGAACGCTGATGTGTGGCAGCCACGGCACGGCCCTCCTCCAGTTTGTAAGGAACGAGTCGGCTGCGGCCGGGGAGTTCGTCGAAGTCCTCCCCCACGGTGGTTTCTTCGGTCTCGGGGAACGGTGCGCCCCGCAGTCCGGCGAGGAGCGGACCCACGACCGTGAACATGGCCATCATCGCGGCCAGGGGGTTGCCGGGAAGACCCACGAGGAACCGGCCGTCCTGCAGCCGCGCCAGCAGGGTCGGGTGACCCGGTCGCATCGCGATGCCATCAATGATGAACTCCGCCTCGAGGGTCTCCAGGGCCCGCCGGATGTGGTCCGCCGAGGAGCTGCCGGTCCCGCCGGTAGTGATCAACACGTCGCCGGAGGCCCGGGCGAGGGAGAGCTCGTCGAGTGCTTCGGCGCTGATGGCAGCGATGACGTCGTCGAGGTCGTCCTTGGCCCGGCCGGAGGTGTCCACGTGGCCACCCATCAGCTGAACCAGCCCGGGAAGTTGCGGGCCGAAGGTGTCGCGAACCTGTCCCGGTTCGGGGAGGCCCGCTTCGATGACTTCGTCGCCGGTGAGCAGCAGGGACACGCGGGGGGCGCGGAGCACGGGCAGGGTGTCGTACCCGCAGACTGCTGCCAGGGCGATCTGGGCGGGGTTCAGCGTGACGTTCGCGGGGATGGTCACGCTGCCTTCGGGCGCTTCCTCACCCGCTGGCCGGATGTGTTCCTGGGGCCGGGGCTCGTCGGGGCGGGCGGAGTCGTTGCGGTCGAGGACATCGCCGCGCACCATCCCGTGCTCGGTGCGCAGGATCCCGGTCGCACCGTCGGGGACCACGCCCCCGGTGAGGATGAAGGTCGCTTCTCCGGGCGCCAATGGGCCCGCCCCGGAGTCCCGGTGCGGGGAAGGACGCTGCCACGGGTGTTCTTCCTTGGGTGCGTGGCTGACCAGTTTCCAGGGTGGGGCGCCGTTGACTGCCCAGCCATCCATCGCGGAGGAGGCGTAGTGCGGGATGGCCTGCAGCGCGGTGACCGGTTCCGCCAGTGTCTGCCCGAGCGCCTCTGACAGGGGAACCGTCTGGTGTGCCAGCGGGCTGCCAGCATGGAAGGCAGCCCGGCGGGCCTGCTCCCAACTAAGGTTCTGGCCGCTCGGCGGTGCGATCGCCGGCGCTTCGGCCTGGTCTGCTGCTGGTGCCGCCGTCGGGGATTCGCTCACGGGGCGTCCGTCGCCGTGGGGCTTTCGTCCAGGGGCGGGCATTGACGCCGCGCCGCCTCGATGGCCGATTCCATGGCCACCGCTTCGGTGGCCTGCTGGCTGGCCACCGCAAGGCCCGCAGCATAACCGGCGATGAAGGTGGTCAGGGGTGCTGCGGGACGCACGATCGAATGGGCTGCATCCCCTGCCAGGGAGAGGATGGCATCGATATCGATGGTTGTCCCTTCCAGTTCGAACGCCTTGATAAGTTGGGCGCTCCACTCCTGGAGAATCTGATCCTGTTTTTTCATCGCTGCTCCTGAGGTCTAGGTCGGTGTGGCTGAGACACCGAGGGATTGGGCGTCAGCCCAGGTGTCGACGTCGGCGGTACTTCCCGGCGGAACGTCGATTGCTCTCCATTGCACCCTAGCAAGGAGTGCCTTCATCGATAGATTCTGGGCACCGCCGCCCCGGTGGACCGCTGCCACCGCGTCGCGGAGGGAATCCATCCGGTACAACGCTGCCAGCGGCTGGTCCCGCCCGCCGTCGTGGGCCATGGACGAGGAATCGTCGTCGGCCGCCGCGGCCAGCAGGGCGGGAATGGCCTGGTCGACCCGGGGCATGTCGCAGGCCAGGACCAGAAGCCACGGGGTGTCGTCGTCACCCAGATGGTCGACGGCGGCGGCCAGTGCTGCGGCGGGTCCGCCAAAGGGTGGCGACTCACGAACGAATTCACGGGTGTGAGCGCCATGCGCGCCCGGTGGAGCGGCCAGCGGAGGCTCCTCGGGTCCCACTACCACCACGCGGCGAGCGTCGGCTACGGCGAGGCAGGTGAGGTCGAGCAGGCTCCGCCCGTCGAGTTCCAGGCGGGCTTTCGGCGTGCCTCCCAACCGGGAGGAGCGCCCCCCGGACAGCACGACAGCATTGAAGATCGCGGGTGGGGAAAGATTCAAGCGGCCGTCTCCGAGCGAAGGAAGGCGCTCCACTGTGGGGCAGGCTTCTCAATTTCGCGAAGCTGCCAGGGGTTGCCATGGGGAGGCTGCGGGGTCACCCGGAGCTGCCACCCGAGCGAGGCGAGGGTTTTGTCGCCCTTGTCGTTGTTGCAGCGCAGGCAGCAGGCCACCAGGTTCTCCCAGCTGGAGTCCCCGCCGCGGGACCGGGGGAAAACGTGGTCAATGGTGGCGGCAGCCTTGCCGCAGTAGGCGCACAGGTGGTTGTCGCGCCGCAGGACGCCGCGCCGGGTGGCGACGAGGGTGTGGCGGTAGGGAATTTTCACGTACCGGTTCAGCAGGATGACGGAGGGCCGCCCGAGGATCTCGTTGGGTCCGATCACCGGTTCCTCACCCTCCGCTACGACGCTTGCCTTGCCCGCGAGCACAAGGACCAGCGCCCGGCGGAAGGTCACTACCGCCAGTGGCTCATATCCAGCATTCAGAACGAGAGTGCGCATGCACATTCCTCTTTGCCGACCATTGCCCGCGTCCCTGTGGTCCGGGGAAACAGGACTACAACTGACTTATTTTATGTAAGGGTAGTTCGGCTGGCACCTGGTTTGCTAATTCTCTCCAATGGTGGCCGTGCGTGTCGTCCAATGGGGTGGCGGTCCAGGACGCAGAAAGGACCCGGGGATCGAAATCCTCCGGGTCCTTTCTGGTGGTTCGTGGTGTGTCAGCCGCCGACGCGGATGTACACCGGGCCGGAACCGAGATCGGCGGGGGCGACTACCGTCTGGTTGCCGTTGAATCCACCGTGGACGGCCTTGCCGCCGCCGATGTAGACGGCGATGTGGGCAACGCCCGCGCCGCCATCAGCGTAGTAGATGAGGTCGCCGGGGATGGCCTCGCCAGCGCTGACCGTGCGGCCCAGGGAAAGGTATCCGGCTGGCCAGCCGTGGAAGTTGATGCCTGCGGCTGCCAGGGCGTTGCTCGCGAGGCGGGTGCAGTCCTGGGTGACGCCGAGCTGACCCTGGGCTGCGGCAGCAATGGTGGCTGCAACGCCTGAGGATACGGCCGGGGTCTTCTTGGCGGCGGGGGCCTTCGGTGCCGGTGCAGCCTGTGCGGCCGGTGCAGCCTGTGCGGCGGGGGCTGCCTGGGTAGCAGGCGCGGCGGGCTCAGCTACGATAGCTGGTGCCGTCACAGGCTCGGAGACTGCGGGCTCCGCAGCCACAGGCGCTGCTGCCGGTGCCGCTGCGGGGGCTTCCTCAATTTCGGCCACCGTCTCGGACTGAACCGTGACGGCAGGGGCTTCGACTACCTCGGGGGCGGCGACAGCCTTGACCGGTGTGCGGTTGAAGGCGATCTTGGCGTCTGCTGGAGCTTCGACAACTGCCGGTGCAGCCTGGATTTCCAGGGTGGAGGCGATCGTGGCGCGCTCGGCAGCCTGGGGGGACAGATCAGCTGCGTTGGCTGACACTCCGCCGGTCAGTACCAGGCCGGTTGCTGCAGCGAGGACTGCTGCCTGACGGCCCACCCCGCCGGCGTTGTCGGAAACTGCCTTGGAAAGTGCCGAGAGGCTGGCGGTATTGCTCTTAGCGGCACGGTGACGTGCATTAGCTGCGCGTGATGTCATTCTTGCGTACTCCAGAGATTGGGGAAAATGTCTTAGCTGACGCGCACGAAGCTGGCGCCGGGGAGATCCGAGAGGGAATGCAGACCGGTGTTCATGCCGTTGAGGCCGCCGCTGATGACCTGGCCGTTGCCGACGTAGATCGCGACATGGCCACCGGTGATCACCAGGTCGCCGGGAGCTGGGGAGCCCACCACTGAACCGAAGGCGAAGAAGCCGCTGGGAGCGATGTCGCCCACTGACTTGCCGACCGAACGGAGTGCCTTTTCGACCATGGCGGTGCAATCCTGCGCGACGCCGATCTGGGAGTAGGCGGATCCGACCAGACCGGCCGCAATATTGCTGGAGGGAGCTGCCGGGGCTTCTGCCTTCGGGGCTTCTGCCTTGGGAGCTGCCGGGGCTGGGGCTGCTGGTGC
>NZ_JABFOM010000022.1:0-61974 GCF_013116715.1 Arthrobacter sp. 147(2020) | reverse complement strand
CCACCCACCCCACGGTGCCGCCGCCCGCCGGGGCCCGTTCCGCGCGGGTGAGCGAGTACAGCTGACCGACGAGAAGGGCAGGATGAACACCATCACCCTGACCCCTGGCGGCGCGTTCCACACCCACAAGGGGTTCCTGCTGCATGACGGGCTGATTGGTTCCCTCGAGGGCACGGTCCTCGAAAACACCAGCGGCCAGCTCTACCAGGCGCTGCGCCCGCTGCTCTCCGACTTTGTCCTGTCCATGCCGCGCGGGGCCGCAGTGGTCTACCCCAAGGACGCGGGACAGATCATCACCATGGCGGACATCTACCCGGGGGCCCGCGTGGTCGAGGCTGGTGTCGGGTCGGGGGCGCTGTCCATCTCTCTCCTCCGGGCCGTCGGCGACGCCGGTTACCTCCACTCCTTTGAACGCCGCTCCGAATTCGCCGACATCGCTCAAGGCAACGTCGAAACAATTTTCGGCGGCCCCCACCCGGCCTGGAAAATCTCCCTGGGAGATTTCCAGGAACAAGTGGTCGAACAGGAAGAACCGGGAAGCGTCGACCGGGTGGTCCTCGACATGCTCGCCCCGTGGGAGTGCCTGGACGCCGTCGCCACGGTGCTCACCCCCGGCGGTGTCTGGATCAGCTACGTGGCCACCGTGACCCAGCTGTCCCGGACGGCTGAAGCGATCCGGGCTGACGGCCGGTTCACCGAACCGGACGGCTGGGAGTCGATGGTGCGCGGCTGGCACCTTGAAGGACTCGCTGTGCGGCCCGATCACCGGATGGTGGCACACACCGGCTTCCTACTGATCACCCGCCGCCTGGCACACGGGGTCACCGGCCTGACCACCAAGCGGCGCCCCTCCAAAACCGATTTCAGCGCCGAGGACCTCAACGCCTGGACCCCGCAGGCGGTCGGCGAACGTGAGGTCTCCGACAAGCGGCTGCGGAGGGTCGCCCGTGACGCCAGTTCCACCATCCAGCGCGGCGCACTGCCAGCCGACGAGGCCCAGGCCCGCCGCGACCAGGTCGCAGCCGACAACCTGCGGACGCCGGACGAGCCTTCCGGCCAGTAGCCGACGCCCCTCATGCAGCCGACTTTCAGGTATTACCCGGCGCTCTGCGCTATGGTCGAAGGAGAGCAATAACCAAGCACTGAAGGTGGCGATACGCATGGCTGACTTCGAGAACGTTGATCCAACGGAACCATCGGCTGGCGAAGCGCATCAGGCCGGTGCGGCAGCCAGCCAGCTGGCGGCGACCCAGCGCCAGTTGAACGTCCTGCGGGACCGGTTGCGCAACATCGACCGGCAGCTCGCGTCCGCGGCCCAGAACAACACCAAACTGGTGGCCGCTCTCGAAACCGCGCGGGCCGAGATCGTGCGACTCAAGGGCGCCCTCGAGAATGAGGGGGCCACACCGTTCAGCTTCGGCACGATCATCCAGATCAACGCCCAGCGGGCTACGGAGCCGGGGTCAACGGCGGCGGCCACCTTCCAGGAGAGCGCCGACATCCTGCAGTCCGGCAGGAAACTCCGGGTCGCCGTAAGCCCCCTGATCAACCTGGCGCAGCTGATGCCCGGCCAGGAGGTGCTGCTAAACGAATCCCTCACCATCGTCGCAGGCCTGGCCTTCGAGCGGGCCGGCGAACTGGTGACTGTCAAGGAACTGCTGGGCTCCGACCGTGCCCTCGTCATCGGACGCGCCGACGAGGAGCGGGTGGTTCGGCTCAACGGGCCCCTCCAGGCGGAGCGGATCCGCGTCGGCGACGCCCTCTCAGTCGACAACAGGTCCGGGTATGCGCTGGAGAAAATCCCGCGCAGCGAAGTGGAAAACCTGGTCCTCGAAGAGGTACCGGACATCGCCTACGAGGACATTGGCGGCCTCGGCCCCCAGATTGAACAGATCCGTGACGCCGTCGAACTACCGTTCCTGCACCCGGACCTGTACCGGGAACACGGGCTGAAAGCCCCGAAGGGGATCCTGCTGTACGGCCCGCCGGGCTGCGGCAAAACCCTCATCGCCAAGGCGGTAGCGAACTCCCTGGCCGCACGGGTGATGGAACGGACCGGGTCCAGCGAAACCCGGAGCTACTTCCTGAACATCAAGGGCCCGGAGCTGCTGGACAAGTATGTCGGCGAAACGGAACGCCACATCCGGCTGATCTTCGCCCGCGCCCGCGAGAAGGCGTCGGACGGCAGCCCTGTCGTGGTGTTCTTCGACGAGATGGACTCCCTCTTCAGGACCCGGGGCACCGGCGTGTCCTCCGACGTCGAGACCACCATCGTTCCGCAGCTGCTCAGCGAGATCGACGGCGTCGAGAAGCTGGAGAACGTCATTGTGATCGGTGCGTCCAACCGGGAAGACATGATCGACCCGGCGATTCTCCGGCCCGGCCGGCTGGACGTGAAGATCAAGATCCACCGCCCCGACGCGGAGGGAGCTGCAGAGATTTTCGGCAAGTACATCACCGAGAACCTGCCCCTGCACGCCGACGACCTGGGCGAGCACGGCGGCAGCCGTGCCGCCACGGTACAGGCAATCATCCGGCGCACTGTCGAGAAAATGTACTCCACCGAGAAATCGAATGAATACCTTGAGGTGACCTACGCCAACGGGGACACCGAGATGCTCTACTTCAAAGATTTCAACTCGGGGGCTGTCATCCAGAATGTGGTCGACCGGGCGAAGAAATACGCGATCAAGGACCTGCTGCTGGACAACCAGAAGGGTCTGCGGATCGAGCATTTCCTGCGCGCCGTCGTCGACGAATTCCGCGAGCACGAGGATCTTCCCAACACCACCAACCCGGACGACTGGGCGCGGATCTCCGGGAAGAAGGGGGAGCGGATCACCTATATCCGCACCATCGTGCAGGGCAAGGCAGGTCAGGAACCTGGGAAGACCATCGAAACCACTGCCAACACCGGACAGTATCTGTGACACCAGCCGGACCGCCGACCGATCCCTCTGTCCTCGACCCTGAACGGTTCTCCGCCCACCGCGTGATGGGCACCGAAACCGAGTACGGCATCATCGCCCCGTCCATCCCGGACGCGAACGCCACCATCCTGTCCTCGCAGGTGGTCAACGCGTACGCAGCGACCCTCCGCGAAGGTCTCGGCAACCTGGCGGGCACCCGGTGGGACTACACCGACGAGGCCCCGCTGGCGGACGCGCGGGGTTGGCACCAGGCCCGGCACTCAGCCGATCCGTCCCAGCTCACCGACACCCCACCGGTCCTGACCGCTGAACAGGTCGCCATGGTGGACCCGCCGCTCGACGACGTCGGCCCCCTGGACTCCGCGGTGCTGATGAATCTGGTCCTGAACAATGGTGCCCGGCTCTACGTCGACCACGCACACCCCGAATACTCGTCCCCGGAAGTGACCAACCCCCTGGACGCGGTCCTCTGGGACCGTGCCGGCGACGCCGTCGCCCTCACGGCGATGCGGCGGATCGCCGCCACCCCGGGCTTCGCGCCCGTCCACCTGTACAAGAACAACACCGACAATAAGAGCGTGTCCTACGGCTCGCACGAGAACTACCTGGTGCCCCGCAGTGTCCCGTTCCACCACCTCGCCGCGGTACTGATCCCGTTCTTCGTCACGCGACAGACCCTCTGCGGGTCAGGCCGGGTCGGTATCGGGGCGTTCAACCAGGCACCCGGGTTCCAGCTCAGCCAGCGGGCCGACTTCTTCGAGAACGAGATCGGGCTGGAAACCACAGTCCGGCGTCCCATCATCAATACCCGGGACGAGCCGCACGCAGTTGCCGAAAAGTACCGGCGCCTGCACGTGATCATTGGGGACGCGAACCTCAGCGAGACGTCCAACTACCTCAAGATGGGGACCACGTCACTCGTGCTGTCCCTGATTGACCGGCAGAGTGCCCCGGTCCCGGAAATCCTCGATCCGGTCCGCGAACTGCAGGCGGTCAGTCATGATCCCACCCTGAAGCACCGTGTCAGGCTGGTGGATGGCCGCTCGGTGACAGCACTGGATGTGCAGGAAATGTACCTCGACGCCTGCCTCCGCGAGTCCGACCGGCAGGGCGGCACCGACCCGCAAAGCGCAGATCTGCTGCACCGGTGGGGGTCGTTGATCGATGTGCTGCGTGGAAACCCCCTCGACGCGGCAGGGCAGCTCGACTGGGTGGCGAAACTCAAGGTCCTCGAGGCGTACCGGAGTCGCGACGGGATGGCGTGGGACGACCCGCGGCTGGCCCTGGTGGACCTCCAGTACTCGGACCTGCGACCGGAGAAGAGCATCTACCACCGATTGTCAGCGAGGGGTGACATCGACCGGCTGGTCACCGACGAGCAGGTCTCCGCCGCCGTCTCGAACCCACCGGAGGACACCCGGGCCTACTTCAGGGGGCACTGCATCAGCAGCTTCCCGCGGGAGGTGGTGGGTGCCAGCTGGGATTCAATCATCTTTGAACTCCCCTCCCAGCGGCGCCTGCAACGGATCCAGACCCGGGAACCACTGCGGGGCACCGCCGCGCTGACCAGGGAATTGTTCGCCGCGTCGGCTGACGCGGAAGAATTTGTTTCGCGGCTATTGAGCAGGCCACAATCCAACATGGCACCATAGAGTTCACTAGGTATTGCGCATCACATCCTCAGCAATGAAAGGTGCCAGCCATGGCTACACAGGACCGCAGAAACACCGGGTCACGCCCCGCGGAACAGGACGAGGAACAGGACACCGGAGTTCCCGACACTTCAGGGGCACCCGAGGGCGGAACACCCACGGCACAAACCCAGGGCGTCGACGACCTGCTGGATGAAATCGACGGGGTCCTCGAATCCAACGCCGAGGAATTCGTCCGCGGATTCGTCCAGAAGGGCGGGCAGTAACCTCCATGAAGTTAGAGGACGCCACCGCGTCGATCGGCCGTGCCGCCTCCACCTCGTTCAGCGGGTATCTCGGGGCGAACCATCCGGAACTGCTGCCCTCCAGCCGCTCCGCCGGGGGACTCACCCCGGCCAGCGCCCCCACGGTCGCGCCGCATGCCACCACGATCGTGTCGATGACTTACGCAGGCGGCGTCCTCATGGCTGGTGACCGGCGGGCGACGATGGGTAACATCATCGCCAGCCGGCACATCGAGAAGGTTTTCCCCGCTGACATGTACTCGGTATTGGGAATCGCCGGGAGCGCCGGCATAGCCCTCGACATCATGCGGCTCTTCCAGGTGGAGCTGGAACACTACGAGAAGATCGAGGGCGACCTGATGAGCCTCGACGGCAAGGCCAACCGGTTGGCCGCGATGATCCGGGCCAACCTGCCGCTGGCACTCCAGGGCCTCGCCGTGGTCCCCCTGTTCGCCGGATTCGACACCGCCCAGCGGGTCGGCCGGCTGTTCTCCTACGACGTGACCGGTGGCCGTTACGAGGAACAGGAACACCACAGTGTCGGATCCGGCGCCGCCTTCGCCCGCGGTGCACTGAAGAAGCTGTGGAAACCGAACCTTGACGAGGACCGCGCGGTACGGGTGGCAGTGGAGTCGCTCTACGACGCGGCAGACGACGATTCCGCGACGGGCGGTCCCGATGTGGTCCGCCAGCTGTGGCCGGTGGTCTACACGGCGAACAGCGCAGGCGCCCGCCGGGTACCCGAGCGGGAACTGGCCCTGGCCGCCGCCCAGGTGATTGACTCGCGGTCAGTGGCGGGCCGGGAGGCATGAGCATGACCCAACAGTTCTATGTGTCTCCTGAGCAGCTCACCCGGGACCGTGCCGACTTCGCCCGGAAGGGAATCGCCCGCGGCCGTTCGGTGGTGGTGCTGAGCTGCCGGGACGGGATCGCCCTGGTTGCAGAGAATCCCTCACCGTCGCTACACAAGGTCGGCGAGATCTATGACCGGATCGCTTTCGCCGCCGTCGGGAAGTACAACGAGTTCGAGAGCCTGCGGCAGGCAGGGGTCCGCTACGCCGACGTGCGGGGCTACTCCTACGACCGCGGCGACGTGACGGCCCGTGGGCTGGCCAGCGTCTACGCGCAGAGTCTGGGCGCCGTGTTCACCGCCGACAGCAAACCCTTCGAAGTGGAACTTGCCGTTGCCGAGGTGGGTTCCCACCCGGACTCGGACCACCTGTACCGGCTGACCTTCGACGGGTCGATCGCCGACGAACAACGGTTCATCGTGATGGGTGGGCAGGCAGACGCCGTGGTGGACGCACTCTCGAGCCGCTGGGACGCCGACCATGACTTCGGCGAAGCGGTGAGGACGGCCGTCGATGCCCTGCGTAACGACGGTGGAGGCGCCGTCGGGGGCGTCAGCGAACCCCGGGTCCGCCTGGACGCCGGCGCCCTGGAGGTCGCAGTCCTGGACCGTGACCCGCTGACCACCCGCGGTGCGCGGCGCGCGTTCCGACGGTTCCTCCCAGCTGAAGTCGCCACCATGCTCGAAGGGACGCAGCACTGATGGATCGCAGGATCTTCGGCATTGAAACCGAGTTCGGGATCGCCTATTCCGGACCGAACTCCCGTCACCTCTCACCCGAGGAGGTGGCCCGCTACCTGTTCCGTAAAGTGGTCAGCTGGGGGAGGTCCTCCAACGTTTTCCTCACCAACGGGTCCCGGCTGTACCTCGACGTCGGTTCACACCCCGAGTACGCGACCGCCGAGTGCGACGACGTCGCCCAACTGATCGCCCATGACCGGGCGGGGGAGCTGATCCTTGAGGACCTCGTCGCCGAGGCACAACGGCGGTTGGCCCACGAAGGGTACGACGGGCGGGTGTACCTGTTCAAGAACAACACCGACTCAGCAGGGAACTCCTATGGCAGCCACGAGAACTACCTCATTCCCCGGAAGCTGGAGTTCAGCCGCCTGGCCGACATTCTGATCCCGTTCCTGGTCACCCGGCAACTGCTGGTCGGGGCCGGAAAGGTCCTCAAGACACAGACCGGCGCCATCTACGCCTTCTCGCAGCGCGCCGACCACATCTGGGAGGGTGTCTCCTCCGCGACCACCCGGTCACGGCCCATCATCAACACCCGGGACGAACCCCACGCCGACGCCGAGTACTACCGCCGGCTCCACGTGATCGCCGGGGACTCGAACATGTCCGAAACCACCGCCATGCTCAAGGTGGGGTCGGTGGACCTGATCCTGCGGATGATCGAGGCCGGCGTCATCATGAAGGACTTCCGGCTGGAGAACCCGATCCGCAGCATCAGGGAAATCTCCCACGACCTCACCGGCAAACAACCGCTCAAACTGGCCAGCGGGCGCCGCATCTCTGCGCTTGAAATGCAGCGGGAGTACCTCTCCCGGGTCCGCCAGTTTGTCGACACGAACGGCGCCCACACCCCTCACGTCGAGCGGATCCTTGAACTGTGGGGCCGCACCCTGGACGCCGTTGACACCGGGGACCACTGGCTCGTCGACCGCGAGATCGACTGGGCCATCAAGAAGAAGCTGATCGACAGTTACCGCGGCCGCCACGGGCTGGGGCTCGAATCGGCGCGAGTGGCGCAACTCGATCTCACCTACCACGACATTTCCCGGGAACGCGGCCTGTACTTCCTGCTCCAGCAGCGCGGAGAAACCGACCGGGTGGTGGACGACGTCGACATCAAGAACGCGGTGGACATCCCACCCCAGACCACCCGGGCGCGTCTGCGGGGCGAGTTTGTGCGGCGCGCCAAGGAAGCCAACCGGGACTTCACCGTCGACTGGGTGCACCTCAAACTCAACGACCGCGCCCAGCAGACGATCCTCTGCAAGGACCCGTTCCAGTCGGTCGACGAACGGGTCGAAGCGCTGCTCGCGCAGCTGTGAATACGCAGGGAAACTGCCGGAGGAACAGGTGCGCGGGAGAAACCTCAGTTACTCAACCGTTAGGCTGGTGAGGTTCATTCATCAGTTACGGCCCGTCTGTCGCGGCCGGATGGCATGCACCACCGATCAACAGTGAAAGAAGCACCGTGCGAAAAGCTCTCACCCTGACTCTGCCCCTCCTGCTTGCGCTGACTGCCTGTGGTGGTGACGCTGGCTCCGATGGCCCTGGGGGGAAGACCGCCGGGGACGCCGCGATCCTGGAATCCGTTCGCGTTGACGGCGGCACCGATGAGGAAGCCCCCGAAGTAACCTTCGAGTCGCCCCTGGAGGTCACCGGCCCCGCAGCCGCAGCCATCACCACCGGCGAGGGCGAACCCATCGCCGACGGCGACCGCGTCTCGTTCCACCTGGTGGGGCTCAACGCCGAGGACGGCTCAGTGCTCGGAGACACCTACTCCGCCGGGCAGCCGCAGACCCTCGACCTGACTGAGCAGCTCCAGGAGGTTGACCCGGAGCTGTACGAGGTGCTGCTGGGCACCCCCATCGGCTCTCAGATCGCCTACACCACAGTCCTTGAGGGTCAGGACCCGCAGCAGCTGATCGTCATGCGCGTGCTGAGTGCCGAAGAGGCACCCCCCGTTCCCGAGGTCCTCAGCCCCGAAGCGGTCGAGGAACTCGACGCCGGCGGCCAGCTGCCCACGTTCACCTTCGACGACGACGACGCGCCGGTCATTGAGATCCCCGACAATGAGCCCTCTGACGACCTGGTCATCAAGGTTCTTGAGGCCGGCGACGGCGAAGTGGTCACCGAGGCCGACACCATCGCCGCCAACTACGCTGGCTGGCGCTGGGAAGACGGAGAGCAGTTCGACTCCAGCTACCCCGGCGGCGAGCCCGTCGAGTTCCCCCTGACCGGCGTCATCGAAGGCTGGACCAAGGGCCTCGCCGGCCAGACCGTGGGCAGCAAGGTGCTGCTGGTCATCCCCGCCCCCATGGGCTACGGCGACCCGGCACCCGAGGGACGCCCGTCCGGCACCCTCGCGTTCTATGTAGAAATCGTCGAGAAGGTCGCCGCCGAATAGTTTCGGCGGCACCTGTTCACCACCATCTCAAGGAGAAATATGTCTATCGGATCAAACGGAACCGACCGCACCAAGCCGGAGATCGAATTCCCCGGCACCGAAGTCCCCACCGAACTGGTCATCTCTGACCTGATCGAGGGCTCCGGCGACGAGGCCAAGGCCGGGGACACCGTCTCCGCCCACTACGTGGGTGTCGCCTTCTCCACCGGGGAAGAGTTCGACTCCTCCTGGAACCGGGGTGCACCGCTGGACTTCAAGGTGGGCATCGGCCAGGTCATCCAGGGTTGGGACCAGGGCCTGCTCGGCATGAAGGTCGGCGGACGTCGCCGGCTGGAAATCCCGGCGAACCTCGCCTACGGTGACCGCGGCGCGGGTGGGGCGATCGCTCCCGGCGAATCGCTGATCTTCGTGGTCGACCTGATGGGCCTGCGCTAACCGCAGTACCTGTTCGACCGATGGCCGGGGCACAGTGTGCCCCGGCCATCGTCTTGCAGGTACTCTTGCCAACGTGTCAGCTAAACGAACGGAACGCCTCCTCACCCTGGTCATGCTGCTGCTCTCCACGCAGCGCGGCTACACCAAGGAGGAGCTGTTCAGGGAAATCGAACTCTACGCCGGGGCACCCACACCCTCGGCCCGGGAAAAACTCTTCGACCGGGACAAGGCGATGCTCCGCGAACAAGGGATCCCCGTCCAGTCCTTCAGCGATGATCCCGCCTTCGATCACGACAACTCCATCCGCCGCTACCGGATCGACGCCGCCGAGTACCGGCTGCCCGCCGTGACCTTCAGCGCCGAGGAATCAGCCGCGCTGACCCTCGCCGCCGGCATGTGGGATGTAGCCACCCTCGACTCGGCAGCCGCCCGGGCCCTGCGGAAGCTGCAGGACCGCGGCGCGGCCGACGACGGCCCCGCGCCCCTTCCCGTGGAACCCCGCATCCGGACCAATGAGCCGCACTGGGACGAGGTGTGGCGTGCCACCACCTCCCGCCGCCCGATCTCCTTCGGCTATCGCGCAGCAAGCACCGGGCGGGAAGAACCACGCACCCTCCAACCCTGGGGGATGGGCAGCCGCTACGGGCACTGGTACGTGGTGGGCCTGGACCTGGACCGCGGCGAGGAACGGTACTTCAGGCTCTCCCGGATAACGACGGCACCGAAGCTCCTGGAGGGCACCTATGAGGTGCCCGAGAACTTCGCGATGCACGATTCACTTGACTCCCTCGACCGTGCAGGCGACCCCTTCGAAGCAGTAGTGGCTGTGCAGCCCGATACCTGCCACCTGCTGCGCACCCGCCGCGGCGCAGTCCTGGACGGTGCCGATGGCGGCTGGGATCTGCTGCGCTTCCCCTACGGCGATCCGGGTGACACCGCCGCCGACATCGCCGCCTTCGGACCCCGCGCCCGGGCCGTCGCCCCAGCCGACCTGGTGGATCAGGTACGCGACCGGTTGATCCGCGCGGCCGCCGCTCAGGAGGGACCCTTCCCGGTGGTCGAGTTCACCGGTCCGGCGCCACGTCCAGTCCGCCGCAAGGCCTCAGCCGACACGCGGCTACGGAGACTGCTCGACCTGGTGCCCTACCTCCTGGACCATCCCGGGGCGGACATGGAAGAGACCGCCAGGCGGTTCGGTGTCACCCGCGACCAGCTAGCCGCCGACCTTGAGCTGCTGTTCGTCAGCGGACCCCGCTACTACCCGGACGGCCTGGTCGAGGTCAGCCTCGACGGGGACCGCATTTTCCTCAGCAACGCCGACAACCTCGCGGCACCGGTCCGCCTGAACCTCGACGAGGCCTGCACCCTCATCGTGGGGCTGGACACGCTCCGCCGGCTGCCCGGTCTGGATCCCGGGTCCGCAGCGGCCAGCGCCCACGCGAAACTCACCGAGGCTGCCGGGGACGCCGGTCGGGCAGGGAAAGCCATCGCCACCACCCTGACCGACGATGCAGTGGGGCCCACCCTCGAAACCCTCCAGACCGCCCTCCGCGACCGGGTTCAGCTGGAACTGACCTATCTGGTGCCCGCCCGCGACGAGGTCACCTACCGGACTGTGGAACCGATCCGCGCCTTCTCCCGCGACGACGTCTGGTATCTCCAGGCCTGGTGCATCGGCGCGGAGGCAGTCAGGAACTTCCGGCTGGACCGGATCCAGGACGCCCGGGTCACCACGGTTCCCGTTCAGGCAGGGCCCCGGCCGGTGCCGGTCGGCGACGCGGTGTTCCGCCCGGCCGCGGGCGACGAGCTGGTGACCTTCATCCTCCAGGATCCCGCCCGCTGGGTCGCCGAGCACTACGACGCCGCCCGGACCGTCGAGCTGCCCGAGGGACGGCTGGCAGCAGAGATACGGGTAGCTACCACCTCGTGGATCCCGGGCCTGGTCGGCAGGCTCGGAGGGGACGCCATGGTCAGCGCCCCCGAGGATCTGTCACGGGAGTGCTCGGCCTGGCTGTCCGCTGCCCGGCTGAACTATCCCTAACCGCTCTGGCCGGTACCGTGCGCATCAGTCAGCAGGGGTCCCGCGGCGCTGTCCCCGCGACAGCCAGGACTCCCTTAGACTTGAATCATGCCTTGGTGGACGTGGATTGTGATCTGGGTGGCCCTGCTTGCGCTGACCCTCCTGGTACTTGCCGCGCTCGGGTACTACCTCTTCCGGAAGGTCAAAGCCCTCCTCAAAGAGGTGGAGCATGCCGGTGAGGTATTTGACCGGTCGACCACCCCCGCGGCCAGCCCGGACGAAGCCGTCCGGGAATTCGTGCCGGCAGTGTTCCGCGACCCCGCGGACGTCAGGGATGAACGGGCTGTGGGTAAGGCCCTGCGGGTTGCCAAGCGCCGTGAACGCCGCGTGCACCGCCGGGTGAACCGCTCCCAGCCCGTGAGCCTGAGAGATCTCCCGCATGTCTAGGGCCCGGTCCGTGCAGGATCAGAGGGTGACCCATGCAGGGAATCGCCTTAGCGAGAACTATGAAAGGATTTCATCATGAGACCTGAAGGCTGGGCACTAGTTGCCATTGTAGTTGTCGCACTGCTGCTTTTCGGAGCGCCCAAGCTGCCGGGCCTGGCCCGGAGCGTCGGCCAGTCCCTCCGGATTTTCAAGTCCGAGGTGAAGCAGATGAAGGACGACGGTCCGTCCGAGGCGGCCGACGACGGCGCACCCGTCGAGGGACGCGTTGTCCCGCCAGCACGCAGCCGCTCAGACCACCCCGATCAGCAGGGTCCGGCCACACCCGGACAGCACAATCCGCCGGGTCCAGCCGATCCGACGTCGCGCACACCCTAGGGTGAGCTGGCGGTGCTGAAGGTGCGCGGCAGAGGTCGCAAATCCAACCCCGAGGCGCGGATGGCTCTCCGGGAGCACCTGCTGGAAGCCCGGAATCGCCTGATCAAATCGGCGATCGCGCTGGTCCTCGGGACGGTGGTGGGGTTCTTCATCTACAACCCTGTCCTCACCGCGCTGTCACAGCCGATCCTGGACATCAACGCCCGTGAGGGCCGGGAAGCGGTCCTGAACTTCGCCGGGGTCGCCTCGCCGTTCGATCTGCTCGTGCAGATCTCGGTCTTTATCGGGATCATCCTGGCGAGCCCGGTCTGGCTCTACCAACTATGGGCGTTCATCACCCCCGGACTCAAAACCAAGGAACGCCGGGTGGCGTTGTCCTTCATCGCCGTCGCCGTGCCCCTGTTCCTCGCGGGGATCTACCTCGCCTGGCTGGTGCTGCCGAACGCGGTCCGGGTACTGACCGATTTCACCCCCAGCGGGTTCTCGAACTTCATCCTCGTCACCGAGTACATCACCTTTGTGTTGCGCCTCATGCTCGCCTTCGGGATCGCCTTCCTGCTCCCGGTGGTGCTGTTCGGGCTGAACCTGGTGGGAATCCTCACCGGCCGGCAAATCCTGAAAGCCTGGCGGATCACCGTCTTCCTGATCTGCGTCTTCGCCGCCATGGCTGCACCCGGCGGCGACGCGCTCGGCATGCTCTACCTGGCCGCCCCGATGGTGGTGCTCTTCTTTATCGCCATCATGCTGTGCCTCGTGAACGACAAGCGGCGAGACCGCCGGCGGGCCGCACAGGACGCCGAGGTGGAAGCCAGCGCCGACACCGCGTCCCCCCTCGACGAGCTTTAGGCACCCGAGCCGGACGTTGCAAACCCGCCAGCCGGGACAGATTAGGCTTGAACCATGACCTCCCCCGCCGAGCGGTACCAGCTAGCACAGGCGCGCACCGCACACTCAGCAACCGCGCTGTTCCAGTTCGAGCAGACCCTGGGATTCGACCTGGACCAGTTTCAGCGGGACGCCTGTGTCTGCCTTGAAGCGGGCCGCGGCGTGCTGGTCGCGGCGCCCACCGGCGCAGGCAAGACAGTCGTCGGAGAGTTCGCCGTGTATCTGGCCCTGGAAAAGGGTCTCAAGGCGTTTTATACCACCCCCATCAAAGCCCTCAGCAACCAGAAGTACTCGGAACTGTGCGCGGTCTACGGCTCGGACCGGGTGGGTCTACTCACCGGCGATACGACGATCAACCCGGACGCCCCCGTCGTCGTCATGACCACCGAAGTGTTGCGGAACATGCTGTACGCGAACTCGGATACCCTCGACGACCTCGGGTACGTGGTCATGGACGAGGTGCACTATCTGGCGGACCGGTTCCGTGGGGCCGTCTGGGAAGAAGTGATCATCCACCTGCCCTCCGAGGTCCGGCTCGTGTCACTGAGCGCGACGGTATCCAACGCCGAGGAGTTCGGGGCGTGGCTGGACACCGTCCGCGGCCACACCGACGTGGTGGTCTCCGAGCACCGCCCCGTTCCCCTCTGGCAGCACGTGATGGTGGGGCAGAACCTCCTGGACCTGTTCGCCGGGGAGGTGGCCTTCGACGAAGCGGCCCCCGCCGGAGCCGAGTCCGGCGCGCAGGACCGGTACGAGGTCAACCCCGAACTCCTGGAACTGGCCAGTTCGGAAACCCGGCTGACCCAGCGGGCCAACTGGGGAGCGGGCGGTGGCTCACGGCGGGGGAGGGGCCCGGCGAAACGGCCGCCGCAGGCTGTATCCCGCGTGCGGCGTGCCACCCGCCCCCAGGTGATCAGCGCCCTGGACAAGGACGGATTGCTCCCCGCGATCACCTTCATCTTTTCCCGCAACGGCTGCGAGGCAGCCGTCAGCCAGTGCCTCGACGCCGGGTTGTGGCTCACCACTGAGGCCGAACGGGAGATCATCAGCCTGCGGGTGGACGAGGCAGCGGTCGACCTGCCGCCCGAGGACCTGGCGGTGCTCGGCTTCTGGGAGTGGCGGGAAGGGTTGATCCGCGGTTTCTCCGCCCACCACGCCGGGATGTTGCCCACCTTCAAGGAAGTCGTCGAGAAGCTCTTCGCCATGGGGCTGGTGAAGGCCGTCTTCGCCACTGAAACCCTGGCGCTCGGCGTGAACATGCCCGCCCGGTCGGTGGTGCTGGAGAAGCTCGACAAGTTCAACGGCGAGGCGCACGTGAACGTGACAGCGGGGGAGTACACCCAGCTGACCGGCCGCGCAGGCCGCCGGGGCATCGACGTGGAAGGTCACGCCGTCGTCCTCTGGCAGCCCGGCACCGATCCCGGTGCGGTGGCTGGGCTGGCGTCCCGGCGTACCTACCCGCTGAATTCCAGCTTCCGTCCCACCTACAACATGAGCATCAACCTGCTCGCCCAGTTTGGGCAGGACCGCTCCCGCGAGATCCTCGAGACCTCCTTTGCCCAGTTCCAGGCGGACCGCTCGGTGGTGGGGCTCGCGAAGCAGGTGCGGACCCGTGAGGAGTCCCTCAAGGGCTACGAACAGTCGATGACCTGCCACCTGGGGGACTTCACCGAGTACTCGAAGCTACGCCGGGAACTGTCGGACCTCGAGACCCTCGCCGCTAAAGCCTCGTCCCGGAACCGCCGGTCAGCAGCCGCGTCGTCCCTGGAAATGCTGCGGCCCGGTGATGTCATTGATGTGCCGGCCGGTCGGGTCCAGGGGTACGCAGTGGTCCTCAGCCCTGACAATTCCCGGGAGCCGCGGCCCACCGTGCTGACCGAAGACAAGCAGATCCGACGCGTGGGTGTGCAGGACCTCACCGGGCCGCTGGACGTCCTGTCCCACATCAGGATCCCCAAGAACTTCAACGCCCGTAGCCCCAAGGACAGGCGCGACCTCAGCTCGTCGCTCCGCAACGCGCTGCACGACAAACGTCCGCCCCGCCGCGGTACGGGCCCCCAGGACGGCTTCCTCTCCGGCGCCACCGACCGCCAAGAGGCGGCCATCACTGAACTGCGCCGGAAACTCAGGGCTCACCCCTGCCACGGCTGCAGCGACCGGGAGCAGCACGCCCGGTGGGCCGAACGGTGGTGGAAGCTCCGCCGCGAAACCGACCGGCTGACCAGTCAGATCCGGGGGCGCACCAATACCATCGCCAAGACCTTCGACCGGGTCTCCGATGTCCTGCTCCATTACGGGTACCTGCAGGACACGCCGTCGGGCACCACCATCACCGCTGCCGGCCGCAAGCTGCGCCGGGTGTATGGCGAGAAGGACCTCCTGATCGCGCTGTCCCTCGAGCACGGCGCCTTCGAGGGACTGGACGCCGCCGAAACAGCGGCGCTAGCCTCTGTCCTCGTGTACCAGGCGAAGCGCGAGGAGCGCGGACTGCGCCCGAAAATGCCGGGGGCAACCCTGGACCACTCGATCGACGTCGTCGTCCGCCAGTGGTCCGCGCTGACCGACCTTGAGGAACAGTTCAAGTTGCCGGTCACCGGGGAGCCCGAGCTGGGTCTCGTCTGGCCCATGTACAAGTGGGCCAGAGGGAAGGCCCTCCAGCCCGCCCTCAGCGGAACCGACCTGGCCGCCGGAGATTTCGTCCGGTGGACCAAGCAGGTCATCGACCTGCTCGATCAGCTGGCCAAGATCGACGACCTGCCGAGCGGGCAGCGCCGACGATGCATCGATGCCATTGGACTCATCCGTCGCGGCGTGGTGGCCTACTCGGCCATCGGCGACTAGAAATCACCTTCCCCCACCTGTCTGGAGCACGCATGACCCCGCCCCGCCCTGTTCTATACCGCAACGGCTCCGTCTATAGCGCAGCGGATCCGTTTGCGACGGCCATGCTGGTCGACGGCGACACGGTCGCCTGGATCGGCTCCGAGCATGCCGCCGAGTCACTCGCAGATTCCACCATGACGGTCGTCGACCTCGCTGGCGCACTGATCACCCCTGGATTCGTCGACTCCCACGTCCACACCACCGAGACCGGTCTGGCCCTGGAGTCCATTGACCTCGGAGGCTGCGGCAGCCTCAACGAACTGCTGGACCGGGTCGCCGCCGCCGCGAGGAGCGGTGTGGGTACCGTTCTGGGCCACGGCTGGGACGAATCCCGCTGGCCGGACCGGACCGTGCCCACGGCTGCGCAGCTGGACCTGGCCGGCAACGGGAAACCCGTGTACCTGACGCGCGCCGACGTCCATTCGGCGGTGGTGTCCGGCTCGCTGGCGTCCACCCTCGGGCTGGCAGCCCTCGACGGCTGGGACAACGGCTTCGTGGTGCGGGACGCCCACGTCACCGCCCGGCTGGCCTCACGGAACCTCGATGACGCTCAGCGAACCTCATACCAACGGGCAGCCCTCCGGCGGGCGGCAGCCAACGGAATCGTTGCTGTCGCCGAGATGGGCGCACCGCACATCTCGCCCGCCGCCGACCTTCAGGCGCTGCTGCGGCTCGGCCAGAACCCGGCGGATGAGCCGCTCCCCGAGGTGCTGGCCTACTGGGGTCAGGCCGTCGGGTCGGCGTCCGAGCTAAGGGACATCCTGGAGATCTTCGACGGGCGCCTGGCCGGACTTGGAGGCGACCTGAACGTCGACGGGTCGATCGGTTCCCGCACTGCAGCCCTGAGAGAGCCCTACTCGGACGACTCCCACCAGGGCACCGTGTTCCTGGATGCTGATGCCGTCGCCGCTCATCTGGGCGCCGCGACGAGTATCGGGTTGCAGTCCGGTTTCCACGTGATCGGAGACGCCGGACTGGACGTGGTGCTCGACGGCTTGTCGCGTACGGCGGGGGAGCACGGCATCGAGAAGGTACGAAAGGCCCGCCACCGTCTGGAGCACGTGGAGCTCGCCGACAGCGACGCCATCGCCCAGTTGGTCCACTTCGGCGTGACCGTCAGCGCCCAACCGGCGTTCGACGCCCGCTGGGGAGCCGTCGGCGGCCTCTACAGCCAGCGGCTGGGGGAGGCCCGGATGGCCGGCATGAACCCTTTTGCCAGTTTCCTTGCGGCAGGGGTACCCCTGACCTTCGGATCCGACAGCCCCGTCACCTCGCTCGACCCGTGGTCCACCCTGCGGGCCGCTGTCCTGCACAACAACCCGGCCCAGCGCATCTCCGCCCGAGCCGCTTTCATCGCCCACACCCGGGCGGGGTGGCGGGCGGTGGGGTCCGGGAACCCCCTCCTCGGCCAGCTGGTGCCGGGCGCTCCGGCGTCCTACGCGGTATGGGAGGTGGAGGAACTGATGGTGCAGACGGCGGACAGCCGGGTCCAGTCCTGGAGCACCGATCCGCGGGCCGGAACACCCTTGCTGCCCGCCCTTGATACAGCCTCGGATCCCTTCTGCCTGGAAACGGTGCACCACGGCCGGCAGCTGTACCAGGCCGAAGGTTTCAACGAATTACCCTCTACCCTTCAGCCCGCGTCCTGACCTGCGGAAACATGAGTTTCCGCAGGTCAGCGGGCTGTTGACACGAACTCCACAGCGCGTAGGCTGTGGTGTCAACGGGTTGAGAAAGTCAGGAACCATAGCTCACCCGACCGAACCGGTTTGATTTCATGCCTGCGGCAGCCACCACCATTGAAGATGGCTAGACATGTGTCACGGTATCGGTGCTCATGAAACGGGTAGGTTCGCGCGTCAGTAGAAAACAGCTGGATCGTTGTCGATCCGTGCTGGCCCGAAGGCGCGCGAACCTACCCAAATCATGATGACGACCTGACCCCACCGGCTTTTCGATCCTGCGCGGGCATCCAATATACTGGGCGTTTGGTTCCGACCCCCGGGACGTGCGCTGCGGCGCACCTGCTACTTGACCAAAGGTTGCCTGCGTGCGAGTCGTCACCATCATTCCCACCTACAACGAGATCGAGTCGCTGCCGCTGACGGTTGCCCGTCTCCGCAGTGCCGTGCCCCACTCGGATGTCCTGGTGGTGGATGACAACAGTCCTGACGGCACGGGCGACCTGGCTGACACGCTCGCCGCCGCCGACCCCCAGATCCACGTGCTGCACCGTCAAGGCAAGGCGGGGCTTGGGGCCGCCTACATCGCCGGGTTCACCTGGGGGCTCGACGCCGGCTACGACGTGCTGGTGGAGATGGACGCTGACGGCTCACACCGCCCTGAACAGTTGCAGTCGCTGCTGGAGAAGGTGGCTGACGCGGACCTGGTGATCGGTTCCCGATGGGTTCCGGGAGGGTCGGTGGTGAATTGGCCGCGACGCCGGAAACTCCTGTCCAGGGCGGGCAGCACCTACTCCAGGATCATGCTCGGCATCAACGTCAGGGACATCACCGCCGGGTACCGGGCGTTCCGCCGCGAGACCCTTGAAAAACTCGATCTGACCCAGGTGGATTCAGTCGGTTATGGCTTCCAGGTGGACATGACCTTCCGGGTCGCCAAACTGGGCCTGAAGATCGTTGAGGTGCCGATCACGTTCGTCGAGCGCGAATTTGGGGCGTCGAAGATGAGCGGCGGCATCGTCCTGGAAGCCATCGGAAATGTCACCCGGTGGGGCCTTGCTGCACGCTGGCGTGCTCTCACCACCCGCGGTGAGCCCAGCAACATCACCGGTTAGCCAGGACACAAAAAAAGCCGGGCCTACTGCCCGGAGGCAGGAGGCCCGGCTTTGTCAGTGCATCTAGGCGGACTGACGTTCTCCGCGGCGTTCCCGAAGAATGGTCAGGCGGTCCTGGAGGATCTGCTCCAGCTCGTCCATGCTGCGGCGTTCCAGCAGCATGTCCCAGTGCGTACGCACCGGCTTGTCACCTGAGGTGTCGGGGCGCTCTCCGTCGACGAGCAGCGCTTCCTTGCCGGTCTTGGATACCCAGACCGGTGGGACGTCAGCTTCCGCCGCAAAGGTGACGAACACCCGCTCGCCGTCTCCGCAGCGGTATTCGACCCGCTGACGGGGAGCCGGCTCAACCCCGGATTCTGTCTCCATGCTCTGCGCTCCGAGGCGCATTCCGCGCAAGCTACGATCGCTCATGTATTCTCCTACTCAACAATTTGGCATCCGTAACGGCGGATGGTGGTGTGGCGTTTTCCGCCACGTCCTGCCATCTACATAACGCTGTGGAATTTGAGTCTGTTCCCGATCACAGCAGCGAAACTACGGCAAACACACAATTATACGCCGGAGTGGTGGCCAAACAGAAACGGCCGGCTAGCGGTTGGCTAGCCGGCCGTCATCGGTCGGGGAATTCCCCGGGGTCAGGTCCGGTAGGGGACGGTCAGGCGGTGACGGTTCTAGGCCCTGTAGGAAGGTGAGGCACTTTCGCCGTCGGGAGCGTCAGCCGTCGTGTTACCGAGGACGTTACCAATTCCCTTGAGCGCTTCGCCAACCTCGCTGGGAATGATCCACAGCTTGTTGGAGGACCCTTCGGCGAGCTTCGGAAGCGTCTGGAGGTACTGGTACGCGAGCAGCTTCTGGGTCGGGTTGCCCTTGTGAATGGCGTCGAAGACCTTCTGGATGGCTTGGGACTCACCGTCGGCGCGCAGGATGGCTGCCTTGGCATCACCCTCCGCGGCGAGGATCGCCGCCTGCCGCTGACCCTCGGCGGTGAGAATCTGGGACTGCTTGGTGCCCTCGGCGGTCAGGATGGCCGCGCGGCGGTCCCGCTCCGCGCGCATCTGCTTCTCCATCGAGTCCTGGATGGACAGAGGAGGATCGATGGCCTTCAGCTCCACCCGCGACACGCGGATGCCCCAGCGCCCGGTGGCTTCATCGAGGACCCCACGGAGTTGTCCGTTGATCTGGTCACGGGAGGTCAGCGCCTCTTCGAGGTTCAGACCACCGACGACGTTACGCAGGGTAGTGGTGGTCAGCTGTTCAACGGCCTGGATGTAATTGGCAATCTCGTAGGTCGCCGCCCGCGGGTCAGTGACCTGGAAGTAGACCACCGTGTCGATCGAAACCACCAGGTTGTCCTCGGTGATGACAGGCTGCGGTGGGAAGGACACGACCTGCTCGCGCAGATCAAGCAGGGGAAGCAACCGGTCCACGAAGGGGATCAGGATCGTCAGGCCTGGCTGGAGGGTTCGCTGGTACTTTCCCAGCCGTTCCACCACGCCAGCGCGGGCCTGAGGAATGATCCTGACCGATTTAACCAGCACGATCAGGACGAAGATTATCAGGGCAATCAGGACGACTGTTAGTCCGATGGCCCCTGCGTCGCTAGGCATGTGTTCCCCTTTGAGGTTGGTGGCACAGGTCCAGTGTCACGGGTAAGTGCCACTGGGATGGGTAGACGGTTGGCGATGGAGCCTAGACGGCGCCGGAGTCGGCGGCTTTCGGCTGAGCAGGTGCTGAGATCAGGGCGGTGGCTCCGTCGATTCGTGAAACTGCGACGCGTTCGCCGGCAGGGATCAGGGAGCCGTCGACGGTCCGGGCAGACCAGGTGTCGCCGCCGATCTTCACGGTGCCGGATTCCCCGGTCACCACGTCGAGGGTCAGCGCTGATTCGCCGATCAACCGGTCGATGTTGCTCAGCTGCTCGGGGGAGCCACGCTTCAGGTGTTTCAGGGCAACCGGCCGAACCACCAGCACCATGAGCAGGGACACCACGCAGAACACCACGACCTGCAGGAAGAAGGCCGCGCCGATGAAGGTGCTGATCATGGCGGCGAGGGCGCCCATAGCCATCATGATGAAGAACAGGTCGAGAGTCAGGGTTTCCACAGCGGCAAGCCCCAGGAACAGGACGAGCCAGAGTATCCAGCCGTTCTCCATAAGCCACTCAAACATGTCTTCCCCTTGGGCTAGGGCGCCATTGGGCGCACGTACTGCGTACCTCCATCATGCCAAAGCAGAGTGACGAAACCTAGGGATGGGAAGCACGACAGGGCGGTTGTTATACATCCGCAAGGGTCGCGGTCCCCGCTGACCGCCCGAACACCTGGACGGTGAAACGGGCTCTAGCCCCGGTCCACTCCGGGAGACTGGCGAGCCGGTCCAAGAGCACGGCCTGGTCCAGATGGTGTCCGGCCGGACCCATCAGGGCCGCGTTGTAGACGTCGGTGCGCGAGAGGCGCAGCGGATAGTCAACAACTACCGCCTCCATCTCGTGGAACAAACCGGCCAGCGTGGTGGACACCCCGTCGGCCTTGTCTCCGGGCACCACGAGCAGGCCGGCGTCGTCGGCGATCTCCGCCAGGTGACCAGGCAGGGGGGTCACCACCACCAGCACGCCGCCGGGCCGCAGCACCCGGTGGAACTCCTCAGGATTGCGGGGAGCGAAAATGTTCGTCAAGAGGTCGACCGCGCCGTCCTGGATGGGCAGCGGGCGCCAGACATCCCAGACCAGGCAGACGCCGTCGTCGTCGAGAAGCCGTGCGGCACGGCGCAGGGCGAACTTGGAGATGTCCAGGGCCACCAGGGAGGCTTCCGGGTGGCCGCGGCGCAACCCGTCAAGGTAGTAGCCGGTGCCTGCTCCGGCGTCCAGGATTACCCGCGGCGCCACGGCCCGCCGCTGCGCCAGGACTGAGACCGTGTCCCGGAGGCGGTCGTAGTGGCCCGCTCCGAGGAAGTCGGTCCGGGCCTGCACCATTGCGGCAGTATCGGGCAGGAACGGCGTGCCCCGGCCGGTGAGCAGGTTGAAGTACCCCTGCTTCGCCGCATCAAACCGGTGCCCGGTTGCGCACCCGAGGGTCCGGCCCGTTGCCGAGAGTTCAAGCACCACCGAGCACACGGGGCAGCGCAAAATGTTCTCCGGGAGGCGGGGCATGCCTTCATCCTAGGGCCCGCGACGCTGCCCCCGTGTCCGAATTGGGAAGTCCCGATGACTGATCTAGTCTCGAACCTGTGAAACCACATGAGCTGAACCTCCTCCAGTCCGTAAGTTCACCGTCGCTCTCACCCGACGCGCAGCACTGCGTCGTCTCAGTGACCCGACCCGATTTCCAGGCCGACTCCTATGTCGGACAACTGTGGGACCTTCCGGTCGCCGGTGGCCACGCCCGCCGGCTGACCCGCGGCTTCCGCGACACCGCACCCCAGTATTCGCCTGACGGCAGGCTCCTCGCGTTTCTCCGGTCAGCGCCGGGTGGAAAGCCACAGCTGATGATGGTCGATAGCCGCGGCGGCGAACCGCAGGCACTCACCGACCAGAAAATGGGAGTCGGGGCGTTCAACTTCTCGCCGGATTCGTCGAAGATCGTTTTCACCTCCCGGATGCCCGAGCATGGCCGGTACGGAACCGTCGACGGCGTCGGGCCCGGCCTTGAAGACCCCCGCCGGATCAGCACGTTCAAGTACCGTATGAACGGCCTGGGCTACACGGTGGACAAGCGCAACCACATTTTCGTCCTTGACCTGCCGGACCTGGATGCGGCACCGTTCGTGGAACCGGTAGGCCGTGCCAAGGAAGCGGCGGCAGCCGAGGGTGCGGACACGCCGGAAGGGTCGACGGGGGCTGGCTCCAAGGGTCTCCCCGCCGCGGTCCAGCTGACCACCGCCAACACCGACCACAACGAGCCGGTGTTTTCCCGCGACGGGCAGCGGATCCTGTTCACCGCTGCGCTACACCCGGACGCCGACACCACGCTGTACACCGACATTCACTCGATGGCGGTGGACGGAACTGGCCTGTCGCGGCTGACCAACAACGGGGCGGGCACCCGGCTTGGCTGCAACCGCCCGGTGGAAAGCCTCGACGGCAAATGGCTCTTCTTCCTGGGCAGCGACCTGTCCGAGGACGGACTCGACTTCCTGGCCCGCAACACGGCGCTGTATGTCGCCCCGGTGGACGCACCCGGCGAGACGCGCGCCCTCACCGACGCGGAGACTGTCGACCTCGGGGAGGTCGGTGACATCGTGCCCCGGGGCGACGACTCGGTGCTCGTGTTCAACCGCACCCGGGGGAAGGGAACCCTCCTGGAGGTCTCGGCTGACGGCACGCTGACGGAGCTCCTGGACGGCGAGCTGATCGTCACGGGCGCTGCAGCGGCCGGCGATGTGGTCGTCGCCTCCTACACGGACGCGCACACCATGGGCGACGTGGCGGTGGTGTCAGGGGGAACCCTCTCCCCGATGACCGATTTCTCCAGCGACCTGCGGGAGCAGACCACTGTGGTGACACCGGTGGAGGAGACCTTCACCGCTGGCGATGGTCACCCGGTGCACGGATGGGTCCTCGAACCCGCTGGGGAGGGCCCCCACCCGGTCCTGCTGAACATCCACGGCGGCCCGTTTGCCCAGTACGGCTGGGGCTACTTCGACGAGGCGCAGGTGTACGTCGATGCTGGCTACGCGGTGGTCATGTGCAATCCGCGGGGCGCTGCGGGCTACGGGCAGAAGCACGGACGGGTCATCAAGGGAGCCATGGGCACCGTCGACCTGCAGGACGTGCTGGGCTTCCTGGAGGGCGCGCTGGAGAAGTACCCGGCGATGGACCGGGAACGGCTGGGGGTGATGGGCGGATCCTATGGTGGCTACCTGACCGCGTGGACCATCTCCCAGGACCATCGGTTCACTGCGGCGGTGGTGGAGCGCGGGTACCTCGACCCACCATCCTTCGTCGGGTCGTCGGACATTGGCTGGTTCTTTTCCGACGCCTACACCGGGTCCGATCCGGAACAGATCAAGGCACAGAACCCGTTCGCGCATGTGGATAAGGTGCAGACCCCCACTTTCGTTGTGCATTCGGAGGAGGATCTGCGCTGCCCACTGGAACAGGCACAGCGTTATTACACGGCGTTGAAGCTGCGGGGCGTGCCTACCGAACTGTTGGTCTTCCCGGGGGAGACCCACGAGCTGTCGCGGGCCGGATCGCCGTGGCACCGCCGGCAGCGGTTCGAGCACATCCTGCAGTGGTGGGCGACCTACCTGCCCACGCCGCAGAACCAGCCCGTCTGACGGTTTAGCCGGGGCTTGCCGGCGGCAGCACGGCGTGGCGGGGGAGCAGGATTTCGAAACACGCTCCCCAGCCCGGTCGTGTCACCAGCGACGCGCTGCCGCCGTGCGCCTCGGCGATCGCGGCCACGATGGACAGGCCCAAGCCAGCGCCGCCAGTTTTCGCGGTGTCCCGTCCCGAGCCGCGCTTGAAACGGGTGAAGATCTGGTCCGCGTCCTGCGCGGGGATGCCGGGGCCAGAGTCCAGCACCCACAGACGCACCGCCTCGGGCGAGACATCGGCGCCGAGCCGGATCGTGGCGCCCGCCTCGGTGAACTTGACCGCGTTGTCTGCCAGCTGGAGCAGCGCCTGGGTCACCCGGTGCCGGTCAGCGAGAATGACCGTCGGCTCGGGCGCGTCGACCTGCCAGTCCCGGTCGGCGAGGGCCGTCATCTTCCGGTACACGCTCAGCACCAGTTCCCGCACCTCGACCCGGTCGAGGGCCAGAAAGTCCGGCCGCTCGGCGCGGGCCAGGACGAACAGGTCCGAGACGATCTGGTTCATCCGGTCCACCTCATCGGTGACCAGCGCAACGGTTGCAGCGCGCTCCTCGGGGGTCTCGTCGAGATCGAGCAACTCCATATGTCCGCGGATCACCGTCAGGGGCGTCCTCAGCTCGTGGCTGGTGTCGTCCAGGAACTGCCGCTGGGTAGTGAAGGACTGTTCAAGCCGTGCCAGCATGTCGTTGAAAGCGTCGGCGATCTGGGATGCCTCATCCTTGCCGGTGGTTTCGATCCGCCGGCTGAGGTCGGTGTCCGAAATGATCCGCGCCGTCTCCGCCAGGGACTTCAGGGGGCGAAGCACTCGCCCGGCAAGGGCCAGGCTGAGGAGCGAGGCCAAGATGGTGGTGCCCAGCTGAACCACGAGCTGCGTCTGGACCGCCCGGTCAATCTCGCTCTGTTCATTGGCGGGGAAGTTCGCGACCACGAAAAGTCCGTCGTAAGGATCACCGTCGAAGGGCACCGCCACGTAGCTGGTCTTCCCGGCCGGCGTATCAATGGTCCCCTTCTCCATCTCTTCAAGCCCCAGCCAGTAGTCCACTGTGCTGCGGAACTCTTCGGGATCGGGCACCTGCTGTGCGCGGCGGGATTCGTAAAGTTCACCATCGAGGAAGGCCAGCAGCGTTTCACCCTCGTCGGCGATCTCGCGGGAGAAGTACACGTCGAAGATAGCCGAGAGGTCCTCACCGAACGGTTCACCGGTTCGCGGGTCAACGCCTCCGGCGAGCAGCCTGAACTCCTCCGCCTCACGGTCAAGGCTGATGCTGATCTCTTCGTTGAGCCGTTCAAACAGGACCAGGCGCAGCAACAGGACCGATCCCACCGAGGAAAGGACCAGGAGCACTACGACCACGGCGACGATCCGCACGCGGATGCTCGACGTCCAGCGCCACGGGCTAGTGCTTTTCATACCGCAAGGGTAAGCCCCAGCCATCGGCTGCTGGACAACTTTACGCGGCGGGTGCAGCATTTCACCTGACTGGTCAGGAATCGAGTAGCGCCGTTACTACTGCCGATTTAGGGTGTCTGCCATGAACCTCACCATCCACTGGACCTTCCTCCCGCACACCGACCCGGATGCCAGCGTTGCCTTCTACCGCGACGTGCTGGGCTTCGAGGTCCGCAACGACGTCGGCTACGGCGGCCTGCGGCGGATCACCGTCGGCCCGCCCGAACAGCCGGGGACATCCATCGTGCTGGAACCGCCGTCGGCCGACCCGGGTCTATCCGAGCCGGAGCGGCGCACCATTGCCGAGCTGATGGCGAAGGGCAGCTACGCACGCATCGTCCTGGGTACCACGGACCTGGACGGCACCTTCGAGCGGGTGCTCGCCAGCGGTGCTGAGGTGGTGCAGGAGCCGACCGAGCAGCCGTTCGGGGTGCGCGACTGCGCCTTCCGTGACCCCTCAGGCAACCTCGTCCGGATCAACGAACTCGGCTGACACTGTCGGGGCGTTGCCACCGCACCGGCCGCTGCAGCACAATCAGTCGTAGTCTGAAGGTGGAGAACACCAGGCCAACGACGCCGTCGGTCACCGCCGCGCGGGCAGGACGGCAGGAGGAGACACAATGAGCACGCCGACGAGGACCGAAACTCCTCCATCCGCTTCACACACCGCCGATCAGCACGACCTGATCCGGGTGCAGGGCGCCCGCGAAAACAACCTCAAGGATGTTTTCGTGGAGATCCCGAAGCGCCGGCTGACCGTGTTCACCGGCGTCTCGGGCTCAGGGAAGAGTTCGCTGGTGTTTGCCACCATCGCCGCCGAGTCGCAGCGGATGATCAACGAGACCTACAGCGCGTTCGTGCAGGGTTTCATGCCGAACCTGGCCCGGCCCGACGTCGACCATCTGGAGGGGCTGACCACGGCGATCATCGTCGACCAGGAGCGGATGGGCGCGAATCCCCGGTCGACAGTGGGAACAGCCACCGACGCCAACGCCATGCTCAGGATCCTGTTCAGCCGCCTGGGGTCGCCCTATGTGGGCCCACCGACGGCGTTCTCCTTCAACGTCCCTACCCGGAAGGCGAGCGGGGTGATGAGCACCGACAAGGGTGGCAGGGTCGAGAAGAGTGTCGTCAAGGACGCGGTCTACCTGGGTGGCATGTGCCCTCGCTGCGAGGGCATGGGATCGGTGTCCGACTTCAACCTCAAGGCGCTGTTCGACGAGACCAAGTCGCTGGGGGAGGGGGCGCTGACCATCCCCGGCTACAGCATGGACGGCTGGTACGGCCGCATTTTCGCCGGGGCCGGCTTCGATATCGACAAGCCGCTCGCGAAGTTCACCAAGCGGGAACTCGACAATCTCCTCTACAAGGAACCCACCAAGGTCAAGGTCGAGGGAATCAACCTCACCTTTGAGGGGGTCATCCCGAAGATCCAGAAGTCGATGCTGTCCAAGGACGTCGAGGCCATGCAGCCCCACATCAGGGCGTTCGTGGAACGGGCCATCACCTTCCAGCCATGCCCCGAGTGTGAGGGCACCCGCCTCAGTCCCGAGGCTCGGTCGTCAAAGATCCGGGGAAAAAATATTGCCGACCTGTGCGTCATGCAGATCGATGAGTTGGCCGTCTGGGTGCGGGGCCTCGACGAACCCTCGGTTGCCCCGCTGCTGCGCGGCCTGCAGCACCTCCTCGACTCGTTCGCCGAAATTGGGCTGGGCTATCTGTCCCTCGACCGGCCGGCGGGCACCCTGTCCGGGGGAGAGGCGCAGCGGACCAAGATGATCCGGCACCTGGGCTCCTCGCTGACCGACATCACCTACGTCTTCGACGAACCGACCATCGGCCTGCACCCCCACGACATTGAACGGATGAACGGCCTGTTGCTTCAGCTGCGGGACAAGGGGAACACGGTGCTCGTTGTCGAGCACAAGCCCGAGACCATCGCCATCGCCGACCATGTGATTGATCTGGGTCCCGGCGCCGGGTCCCAGGGCGGCAGCGTGTGTTTCGAAGGCAGCGTCGACGGGCTGCGGACCAGTGACACCATCACCGGGCGCCACCTCGATGACCGGGCTGCCGTTAAGGAGACGGTGCGTGCCCCGTCGGGAACGCTTGCAGTACGGGGTGCCACGATGCACAACCTGCGGGACGTGGACGTTGACGTGCCGCTCGGCGTGCTGTGTGTGGTCACCGGGGTGGCCGGGTCGGGCAAGAGCTCGCTGATCCACGGATCGGTGGCGGGCCGCGACGGCGTCGTCGTGATCGACCAGGGTGCGATCAAGGGGTCCCGGCGCAGCAACCCCGCCACGTACACGGGGTTGCTGGAACCGATCCGCAAGGCGTTCGCGAAAGCCAACGGGGTGAAGCCGGCACTGTTCAGCTCCAACTCGGAGGGTGCGTGCCCCACCTGCAATGGTGCCGGGATAATCTTTACCGAGCTGGGTGTGATGGCCACTGTCGAATCCACCTGCGAGGACTGTGAGGGCAGGAGATTCCAGGCGTCGGTGCTCGAGTACACCCTCGGTGGCCGCAATATCTCCGAGGTACTGTCGATGTCGATGACCGAGGCTGAAGCATTTTTCAGCGACGGGGACGCCAAGACGCCCGCAGCACACAAGATCCTCGCCCGGCTCGTCGATGTGGGGCTGGGCTATTTAACCCTCGGGCAGCCGCTCACCACCCTGTCCGGCGGTGAGCGGCAGCGCGTCAAACTGGCCACCCAGATGGCCGACAAGGGTGACGTTTATGTGCTGGACGAGCCGACGACCGGCCTGCACCTGGCCGATGTCCAGAACCTGCTCGGACTGCTGGACCGGCTCGTCGACTCCGGTAAGTCGGTCATCGTGATTGAACACCACCAGGCGGTGATGGCCCACGCCGACTGGATCATCGACCTGGGTCCGGGTGCCGGGAACGACGGCGGCCTGGTGGTCTTTGAGGGAACGCCGGCTGATCTGGTCGCGGCCAGGTCGACACTTACCGGGGAGCATCTGGCGACCTACGTCGCCTGATGCTCCCGGCGGTGTGGCCCGGGCCAGGTCACCCGGCGGTCACCGGGTCCAGTGCCTCGGCGAATGCGCCGCGGTGGGCGGCCGCCCGGTGGCGGCGGGGGAGCAGAGGCCCCTCGCCAAAGAGCTTGTCCCGCAGGGTGCCTGGCCGGTACTCGGTCTGGGCCAGGCCCCGCCTCCGCAGTTCGGGAAGGACTCCGTCGATGAAGTCCTGGTAGGAGCCCGGAATGGTCTGGTTGATGATGTTGATACCGTCCACTCCGGCTTCCTGCCAGGATTCCAGCTGGTCAACGATTTGTTCAGGCGTACCAGCGATCTGTTGGTTGTAGGCGCGGTAGCGGGCCACATCGGCGATGGTGGGGTTGCCTCCAGGCACCGACGCGAACAGTGCCTCCAGGACGCCGCGGGCGCCGTCGGTGCGGACATCGCCAAGCGTGGTGTCGAGGGGCAGGCCGCCCAGGTCAACCCCGATGCCTCCGCCGATGTGCGCCACGATCATGTCAAGATCAAGGTACTCGTCGAGTTCGGCCTGCTTGGACCTGACCTCCGCTTCGGTGGACCCGACGACGAAGGACAACCCGGCGAAGAACTTGATGTCCTCGTCGCGCCGGCCCAGTGTCCTGGCAAGGGCACGTACTGACGCAGTCGTTTTCCGTGCATACTCGACGTTCGGCGCGAAGAGGAAGGCGGCTTCGGCGTTGGCGGCGGCGAAGTGCTGGCCCCGTCCCGAGGATCCGGCCTGGAAGAGGAGCGGGGTGCGCTGGGGCGAGGGAGCCACCAGATGCGGGCCCTCCACCGAGTAACGCGGCCCCTGATGATTGATTTTGTGCACCTTTGAGGGGTCAGCATGGCGTCCGGTGGCCTTGTCCTGGACCAAAGCGCCGTCGTCCCAGGACCCTTCCCAGAGCTTGTAGCAGACCTCCAGATACTCGTCGGCCCAGTCGTAGCGGCTGTCGTGTTCCACCAGTCCATCGTTGCCGAAGTTCCTGAACGAGTTTTCCAGCACGCTGGTGACGATGTTCCAGGCGACCCGCCCGCCACTGAGGTGATCCAGGGTAGACAGTTGCCGGGCGAACTGGAATGGGTGGGCCTGGACGACTGAGCTGGTCAGAGCGAGACCCAGGTGCTCGGTCGATGCCGCCAGTGCCGACTGCAGGACCAGCGGGTCGTTCGCCGGTACCTGGAGCCCCCGTTCCACGTGCGAGCTCCAGCCGCCACCATGGTTGCCGTAGAGTCCGACGACGTCGGCAAGGAAGAGCGCATCGAACTTGGCCTCTTCGAGAGTCCGTGCGAGGTCGGTCCAAAGCCGCAGGTCGTTGAAGCGGTGCTGCTCGGCGGCCGGATGGCGCCATTGTCCGCCGAGGATGTGGCTGGTGGTGTTCATGGCGAACGCGCTGAGGAGCAGACGGGGTCGTTCGGTGAAAACGCTCATGACGGGGTACCTCCGGTTGTTGACGATGGTGTGGTTGCGGCGTCGCCGATGCTGTTCAGGCCCACGGGGATGGTGCCATTGATGAGGTAGTCACCAACGGAGCGTGCTTTGAAGAGGGCCGGGTTGTGGGTGGCAACTGTTCTCGCGTTGCGCCAGTGGCGGTCCAGCGCCTTGTCCCTGCCGACGGCTGAAGCGCCAGCAACGTCGAACAGTTCGCTGGTGATGGCGAGGACCAGCGGTGGAACTGCCACATGGGCTTGTTCGACGGCGAGTTCAGCGCGGAGGAAGGCAGACTCGGGGGGCAGTTGCAGGGCGGGATCGACGGCTGCGTCGAGGTCGCGGGCCGCGATGGTTACTATCGCGTCGGCTGCGTAGGCTTTCGACGCGATCAGGCCGACGTGTTCCTGGATCTGTGACTCGTCACGGAACAAGCCTCCCGATCCTGTGTTGAAGGTCCGGGTCCGGGCGCGCACCAGTCCGACGGCGTCGCGCAGGGCGGCACGTCCAATGCCGGCCAGCACAGCCAGGAGGAAAAGCTGGAAGAACGCGGGTTCCAGCGTACTGGTCACCTGTCGTTGCAAGATGTCCTCCGCCACCACGGGCACCCGGTTGAAGCGCGCAGTTCCGGTCCCGGTCAGGGGCTGGCCGAACCCATCCCAGTCGTCGATGATGGTGACGCCCGGGTCCCCAGCGGGCACCAGCGCGTACTGGCGCCCCTCAACACCCTCGGTGCTGGCCATGACCACCACCCAGTCAGCGAAGATGCTGCCGGTGGTGTAGAACTTCTCACCGGTCAGGTACCACTGGCCCTGCTCGTTGTGCAGCCTGGTCCGGGTGGTCCCCAGCGCGTTTCCCCCACGTTCTGTGGCCGCGTTGCCGAAGATCTGGCCGGCCGCAATGCGCGGGAACCAACGGTCCTTGAAGGCTGGGGACTGCAGGCATGCCGTCTCGACAAAAGAGAAGTGGGAGCGCAACAAGTGTGCGACATTCGAGTCGGCGGCAGCCAGTTCGATCAGGAGGCGAAACAAGTGTTCATGACTTACCGGGTCTCCGCCGAAGGCCGCTGGTACCCGTAGGGTGGTGAACCCTGCTTCCCTGAGCCACCCCACCTGTTCATAGGGCAGGATCCGGTTCTTTTCGCGGTGCAGCTCCCCCTCGGCAATCCGGTCGAAGACCGGCCGGAACCTGGCGGCAAGCTTTGCGTACCGCGCTTCACCCGAGCCGGAGTGGGCCCTGGGGGATTCGATCCTGGGGCTCTGGTTACTGGTGGTCGTGGTCATCGATTGTCCTTACGTGGCTGAGAGGGCGTGGGGCCGGCTGGAGAGTGGGGTCTGTTGCCGAAGGCGGTGGCCGGGGTTGGCGGCGAGCAGCAACTGGGTATATTCGGTCGCCGGACTGCCGAAGACCTGCGCGGTGGCCCCCGTTTCGAGGAGTTTCCCCTGCCGCATGACGCCAACGGTGGTGGAGATCCGTTCGACGACGTGAAGGTCGTGGGAAATGAACAGGTAGGTCAGTCCGAGACTGTCCTGCAGGCTCCGCAACAGGTCGAGTATCTGCGCCTGGGTGAGGACATCCAGGGCCGAGAGCGCCTCATCCAGAACCAGGGTCCGCGCACCCAACGCGAGGGCCCGTGCGATCGCGACGCGCTGGCGCTGCCCTCCCGATAATTCGTGGGGGCGCTTGCTGGCGAAACCGGGCGCAAGGTCGACCTGCTCAAGGAGTTCGCCGACGCGTCTGGCCCGCTCGGCCCGGCTACCGATGCGGTAGTTCAGGAGCGGCTCGCCAACGATGTCCCGGATGGGCAGACGGGGGTCGAGGGCCGAGTCGGGGTTCTGGTAGACCAGCTGCAGGTTCCGCCAGAGTTCGCGTTTCTGGCGGCGGGTGGCGGTTGTGACGTCGTCGCCGTGGACGCGAATCTGTCCTGCCCCCGGATCGAGCAGCCGGAGGATCAGGCGTGCGGTGGTCGATTTGCCGGACCCGGACTCACCGACTAGAGCAAAGGTGGTTCCCGCAGCGATGCTGAACGACACGTCGTCGACCGCCCGATGCACTTCGCCCGCCCTGCTGAAGTCACGGGTGAGGCCGGTGACCTCAATCGCCGGGGTGGCTGACGTGCGATCCAGTTCCAGTCCGGGCCGGGGCTCGGCCGGGAGGCGGTGCGGTGAGGCCTCGCGGAGCAGCCGCACCGTATAGTCCTGCTCGGGGGCGGCGAGGATGTCGCCGACAGGACGGTCCTCGACGATGCGGCCACGGTGCATCACCACGATGCGTACGGCGTGATCAGTGGCGACCGCGAGGTCATGGGTGACAAAGATCACCGCGGTGCCGAATTCCCGCGCCAGGCGTTCGAAGATGTCGAGGATCCTCGCCTGCACTGTGACGTCGAGCGCCGACGTCGGCTCGTCAGCGATCAACAGATCAGGTTGCAGGCTGAACGCGATCGCGATGAGCACACGCTGCTTCAGGCCGCCAGACAGCTCGTGGGGGTATTGCTTCAATCGTTCCTCCGGGCGGTCAATTCCCACCAGAGTGAGCAACCGGACGACGTCCGCCCTGACCTCCGCGCGTGATCGTCGCGGACCGTCTGGGTGTAGCCGGAAGACTTCGGCCACCTGGGACCCGATGGTCTTCACCGGGTCGAGCGATGCACCGGGGTCTTGCGGCACCAGCGAGATCCGAACCCCCCGGAGTCTTTCCAGGTCCCTTTCACTCGCGTCGGTGAGGTTCGTGTCCCCGAGCATGACGGATCCGGCTGTGCGCCGTGCAGCCGCTGGGAGCAACCCGATGATGGACTTCACCAGGGTCGATTTCCCGGATCCTGACTCACCGACCACTGCCACAATCTCACCACGCCGGATGGTGAGATCAGCGTCGTTGACGGCGGTCGTAGCGGTGGGGCCGTGCCCGTAGACGATCTCCAAGCCCTCGATAACGAGCAACGGATCACGCTCCGGGTAGGTAGCTGGTTCGCTGGTGTTCACAGTGTGCTCCTGGCTAGATACGGAAGGTTTTCAGAAGTTGGCGTCCCAGGGCGGCGAGCAGGACGACCGTCAGCACAATCACGACACCCGGCAGGGTGGTAAGCCACCACGCAGTGCCAAGGTACTGCCGCCCTTCGGCGATCAGCAGGCCCCATTCAGGGGTCGGTGGGGGAGCGCCGAAGCCCAGGAAGCCAAGCCCGGAGATGGCGAGGATGGCGGCACCGAGGTCTACCGCCAGCAGCGCGAGGACGGGCCCGCTTGCGTTTGGCAGAATATGGCGGACGACGACGGACCGGTAGGTGCCACCGTTAAGGAAGGACGCCTCAACGAAGTCGAGGTTACGCACCCGCAGCACCTCCGACCTGACCACACGGGCGAAGGACGCAACCGACGCGATGCCGATCCCGATCCCGAGCGAGATGGGGCCGGGGGAGAACGCGGTGACGATGACCAGCGATATCAGGAACCCCGGGACGGCGAGCAGCACGTCAACGAGCCGCATGGCCGCGGAGTCGGCCACCCGTCCTGCGGTGGCGGCGATCAGTCCGATGATCGTTCCCGCGACCAGCCCGATCACGACGGCCAGACCCGCGGTGAGAAGAGTCTGCCGGGTCCCGAATACCACCCGGGTGAAAACGTCACGACCCAAATGGTCAGTTCCAAACAGGTGGTGTGCGTCCGGAGCCCGGAAATTTTCGCTGGGCACCCCGTCGAACGGCGAATAGGCGGTGAACCATTCGGGGACTATGGCCCAGGCAGCGATCACGGCCAGGGGAAGCGCCGTCAGCCACAGGGACGGATTCCTCAGTCGCCGTCGACCGGAAGGGGAAGCTGGCGCGACAGCGGCAGGCTGCCCGGCACCGTCACGCACGGGTGCCCCGGCGGGGAAATCATGAGTAGTGGACACGGTGAAACCTCAATCGAAGGTAGATCATCAGGCGGTCAGGGCCCGTGGGGCGCCCTGCCCATTGCTTTTGAGGATGCGGGGATCGAGCAGCGGATACAGCAGGTCGACTACCAGGTTGACGACAACGAAAACCGAAGCCGTCAGGAGGACCAGCCCCTGCACCAGTGGCACGTCCTGGGTAGTGACAGCCGTCAGGACCACCGAGCCCAGACCGGATCGCGCAAAGACAGTCTCAGTGATCACGGATCCGGCGAAGAGCGTTCCGACGGTGATGCCCATGACCGTCAGTGCGGGGCCGGCCGCGTTCTTCAGGGCATGGCGGAAAAATATCCAGGACCGTGACGCACCCTTTGCGCGCAGGACATCGATAAACGGCTGGTCGTAGACCTGGTTCATGCTCTTGAGCAGCACCTGGGCCAGGGGCGCCGAGACAACCGCCGCAAGGACCAATACCGGTATGGCCAGGGACAGCACGGATCCATCGGGGAACAGCGACATCACTCCCCAGCGGATCGAGAGCAGATCCAGCAGCACCAGGCCGAGCCAGAACACCGGTACGGCAGCGAGCAGGGGCGGCAGGTTCACCAGGACCCGGCGGAGAATCGCCGACCGGGTCAGGGTGGCGGCGGCAACGACGATGACGGCCATCAGGCCGGCGACGATGAAGGCCGAGCCAGCCAAGGCAACCGTCGACCCGGCCACACCGCTGATCCGGTCCAGCACCGATTGTCCCGATGCCAGGGAGTAGCCGAAATTGCCCGACAGCACACCCACGAGTTGGTTCAGGTACTGCACCAACAGCGGCTGGTCATAGCCGTATTGGCTCTTCATCGTGTCGATTGCTGCCTGGTCCACCGCAGAATCTGCAGTCAGGAAGATGGTCACTGGATCGCTGGGCAGCAGTTGAACCGCGAGGAAAACCAGGGTGTAGGCGAGCCACACCACCAGGATCGCCTGGCCCACCCGTTGCGCGAGATAGCGGGCCACCGGTGCTACCCACCTGTCTTCCAGGCGCCCTGGAAGACAGGTGCCGTCCCCGAGGTGAACTCCACCCGGGTATCCCGGTGCGCGCCGTAGACTTGGACCTCGTCCCACAACACCAGGGAGTAGGCCTTATCCACGACCAGTGCGTGTTGCTCCGCGGCTAATAGTTCATCACGCTCCGGACCGGGCGTGGCGGCGCGTTCGGCGGCGAAAATCTCATTGAGTTCGTCGTCGCTGGTATGGGTCATGGTGTTATTGGCTGGCTCGAAGATGGGGCCGAGGCCTCCGTAGATGAACTGGCGGGTGCCGAAAAACTCGACCGAGGGGTCCGGCATCGCTGTCGCCAGGAAGGTGTTGTCGCCGGCCCGGTTGATCAGCTTCACACCGATCTCCCGCCACTGCTGCTCGATCAGCTCGAACGCGGGTTTGATGACCACCGAATTGTTGGAGCTGGTGACGGTGACTTCCAGCGCCACGCCGTCCTTCTCCCGAATGCCGTCCGCCCCGACTGTCCATCCGGCGTCGTCGAGCAGTTGCCTGGCCTTGTCAGGCTGGTATTCAAGTTCAGCGGACAGGTCAGTGAAGCCTGGTGCCTGACGGTTCAGCACCGACGCAGCGAGATCATAGCTGTCGGACAGGACTGTCTCCTTGAGGGACTGCCGGTCGATGCCGATCTGCAGGGCGCGGCGGACGTTCACGTCGTCGAGCTTCCCGCTCCCGATCCGGACCGCCGCCATATTCACGGTCAGGTCCACCCCCTGCGCGGGGAGGACCTGGTTCCCTGATGCCGCGAGGGTCCCCTCGTCCAGGGGCTGGAGGCCACGTGCCAGATCCACTTGCCCCGATTGGATCGCGCCCGCCCGGTGGGCGACCTCCGGCAGATACTTGATGACCACCTTGTCCAGGTAGGGGTCCCCCTGGTTCTCAGCCGATTCCGGAGCCCAGGCGTAGTCGGGACGCTTCGCCAGGACCACTTCCTCATCGGGCTGCTCCGATTCGAAGGTGAATGGTCCCGATCCGGAGATCTCGGCGATGGCTGATTGCCCGGCGGCGTCCAACTTCAGTGTTGCGGGGGAGACCAGCCCGGCAGTGACCGATGAGGTGGCGCGCAGGAAGTTGGCGTTGGGAGAGGTCAGGGTCACCCGGACCTGGTCTTCGCCGATCACCTCGGCCTTCTCGTAACCCGCGAAGTCCACGTTTGGCTGGATTTGGGCTGCTTCGATGCCCAGACCGAGGGCATCGAAGTTCAGCTTGACGGCTTCGGCGTCGAGCGGGCTGCCGTCGCTGAACGTGACACCGGGTCGAATGGTGAAGGTGAACTCGGTGGCGTCGTCGCTGCTGGAGAATTCGGACGCGATCCAGGGGACCAGTTCGGATGTACCTGCATCGAAATAGGTCAGGCGGTCCAGCACGCTGTTGAGCACATTTGATTTCTCATAGAACCGGGCGGACTGGGTCTGCCAGTTGTTGATCGGCGTCACCTCGGCGTAGACCAGGGTTCCTCCCTCAACGGGTTCGCCGGACACAGGGTTCTGCCCGGTAGCTGGGCCAGCGGCTGAACCGCAGCCAGCCAGGGCCAGCGCTGCGATCCCCAGCAGTGCTGTCAGACGGAGCGAGTGACGCGCTGGGACACGTCGTGGTGGGGTTCTGTTGGGGCGGGAAGTCATGCCGATCCTCTCAGTCATGATCGAGCTTCCCTATCCGCGCACGCTGAAGGATCGGACCCCAAAACGAGGGGGCGGAACCAACGGGGGATAAGGCTATCTCCATCGGTCCTGGCAGTAGCACCGGCCCCAAAGGGTGGTTGCTGCGGCTTCAACGAGCCAGGTCTCTCAGCCGCTCTGGATGGTTGTTCAGTCCCGGGGAGCGATACCCGAAAAGGACTATGGTGATCTAATCGCACAATGATTGGCCGATCAAGAACACCCTCGATCCGGACGACTTCCAACGAAACATTCGTCTCTGGAGATTGCAGGGAATGGGTTGTACAGTGCCGGGTATGACTGGGATCGGGACGGATTGGCGTGCGGTCGACGGCGCCTTCACGGCATGGTTCGACGCGCCATCGCTGAGCGAGGGTGCAGCGCTGGCGGGGCGCATCATGGAGCTCTCACCCGGTCAGGTGGTGGACGTCCGCGCGACAGGCGTGCGGGTCCGCGCCGATTCGGCAGACCACACCGGGGCGGTGTCCGCCGCGGCGCGTGACCTCGGGTTGGCCGCGAACACTGCAGGGCTGCAGCACGTGAATGTCGTGTTTGAATCAACGAACCCGTCGGCGCTCCGGACCTTCTGGCAGCGTGCGTTCGCCTACGTGCCCGCAGCGGACGGCGGTCTGGCTGATCCGCTAAAGCGCGATCCGGCACTGCGGATCCAGTCCACGGCCGAGGTCCGGCCCCTGAGAAACCGCATCCACCTCGACGTCGTACGGCCTGCCGAAGCGGTCGGACAGGCCGGTCTCGGCGAAGCCTCAGGGCCGTACGGGGTCTGTTACGCCGATCCCGACGGCAACGAGGTTGACCTGGTACCCGGCGGAGCGCTGGGTGAGGGGAGTGGGACCGCCGATTGGCTAGCGGTGTTCAGCGCTATGGCGTGCTACCGGACCACCTCACCACCACAGCAGCGCGACCTGGCCGCTGCAGCAGCGTCGCTGGCCGACGCCGCAGGCCTTCCCCTGGTGATCGACCTGAGACCCGGGCTGGTGATCCTGGACAGCGGCAAGGACCAGTGGGAAGACAACCCCGACGGCGTGGACTTCACTGACCTCGCCGTGAAACTCCAGGGCGCTGCACGCCGGCTCGGGGCAACTGCTGATCCGGCGCTGCCACGCTTTGCCCAACTGTTCCTCGACGCCGCCGATCTACCTCTGGTGCGGGCATTCTGGATCGCCGCGCTCGGATACGTCGCGGACCCGCGGGACGGGGTCAGCGATATTGTCGATCCTTTGCGTCTGAATCCGGTTCTGGTGTTTCAGGAACTTGACGCGACAGACGCTGATCGACGCCGCCAGCGGAACCGAATCCATGTTGAGCTTGCCGTGCCGTCGGATGCCGTTCACCCGCGACTCGCTGCGTGCCTCGCCGCCGGTGGCACGCTCCTTGAGGAGTCTGCTGGGCGCTGGCGTGTGGCCGATCCCGAGGGTAACGAACTGGTTATCGTCAGCGGATCCTAACAAGCCCGTTCTGCCCCTTCCGCCGCGTTTGATAAAGCGCCGATAATCTACATTATGTCAACTAATGAATGGATTCCCTACTCCGCTGCCCAGCGACTCGACTGTCGCCCTCGAATTTCAGGAGCCGGTTTTCGTTGTTTGGCAGACCACTTCGCAACTGGCAAAGCTGGATTCGGGTCCGCGCCTGGGCGTCGAGCAGGTGATCAGCGGACTGCCTGGTGCGTTCGGCGTCGGCGGTCCACGGCGTCGAAAACTGCTACGCCGATGAGAGGAAGAACCGCCCCCATCGCGGCGATGAAGGCGGGAAGGAGGAAGCTCACCGTTGCCAGCACCACCAGGGCTCCGATTCCTGCGAGATCAGATGGGGTGCGTCGGTCCAGTACCTGTCGGATGAGAAAGCCCCGTGCGGCAAGGAAGAGAGCCGGCCCACTATAGAGAAGAAGAACAGTTGATAGATCGGGGCGGATGGCCGGATCGTTGATCACAAGCTGATCACCCACCGCCACCAGGATCAAGCCTGCCAATAACAGGACCAAGGTGTTACCAGCCAAAATACCGGGCCGGAATTGATCATCGACGGACTTGAGCCTGTCCAGAATGTCCTGTTCGAGGCCATGAAAATAGCACCACCAAATAGCGACGCTTCCGGCCAAACTTATGGTCCCCGTCAGAAATATGAAGGGATCCTGCAGGTTGCCTGCAATTGCCAGGCCGGTTGAAAGGATCGTCTCGCCGAGCGCGATCAGGTAGAACAACCCGAACCGCTCGAAGATCCTCTCCCCCGGCAGCGGAACACTGCCTCCTTCGGTCTTTCGCCCAGGCAACCGGTGCGCAAGCATATGGCCGCCAAGATCGATTGCGGCAGCGAAACCCCAGAACATCAAACGCAGCTCCGGACCGAAGAAGACGCCGGCAATCCAAAACGGCGCGCTCATCCACCCCCAGATCAGAGTGCGCACGAAATGGCTGTGAGTGGTGCGGTCAAGTCCGGCAGTGAGCATCCAGACACCCCGGCCCAGCTGGACCAGGAGATAGCTTCCAGCAAAGAGCCAGCCGAACGCGCCAAACGCTGATCCGATTGAGGCGTTCATAAACAGCGTGACAAGCATGACGACCAGGAGCATCCATTGCACCTCAAGCCGCGAAGTGTCCAGTAACGTCGCGGACCAGGTCGTGTACACCCACACCTTGTAGACCGCAAGCAGAAGCACAAATGTCTCGCCGGCCCCCACCCAGGAAGGATGCTCCAGCAAATGATGCGATAGCTGCCACAACGCGAGGACAAACACCAGATCGAAGAATAGCTCAAGGCGGGTGACCCCGTCTCCGGAGGTCGTGGAGCGCATCAGCGACCTGGCACGGATCATCGGTATCCTCCATTGGCCAGGAGCTGACAGATGCCCCTCCTGTTGTCGACAAGCCTGACGACGGTCAGCAGAGAAGTCAAGGGAGCACTCGCCAGCGTGACGTCGGCGATACTCCAGCAGTTCGCTAGCCCTGGCCCTATGAGCCCGAACCGCCGGATCCAGCCGGTGTGAAGAGATTTCGGTATGTGGTTTGAATCGTGGGAACAGGTTGTCCGTGTGCTGATCATCGGATCGGTGTCCTACGCCGCACTGGTCCTGGTGTTGCGGGCCTCGGGCAAACGCACGCTCGGCCAGCTCAACGCCTTCGATTTCATCGTCACGGTGGCCCTCGGATCCACCCTGGCGACAATCCTGCTCAGCGCCGATGTCACCTTTGCCCAGGGAATCACCGCCCTGGTGTTGCTCGCAACCCTCCAGTTCATTGTCGCCTGGCTTTCGGCACGGTGGCCGTGGGTCCGCTCACTCGTTACTGCGAAGCCGGTTGCCCTGGTCATTGACGGGGAGCTCAGCGGCGCGTTCTGGCGAAAGAACTGGTGGCAGCTGATCTTCCTGCTGGTTCCTTTCCTGCGATTCTTTCGGGCCCTGCAGGCGTTCCGGTTGATCAGGGTCGCCCGGTTTGCCCGGTTCGGCGGCATCCTTTCAGCCGGCATCAGGGGGTCGCGCTCGGCTGGCAGGCTGCTTTCCAGCAGGATTGGGTGGCTCGCGGCTGTGACCGCCGTCGTCATCCTCGCTGCCAGCCAACTGCTCTACGCCACGGGGTCCCACGAGTCCTACACCGAGGCCCTCTTCGAGGCCTCGATGGCCACCATCACCGGAACCGGAATCACCCCCACCGACCACTTTGCCCGGATCCTCCAGGTGCTGCTCGCCATCTACTCGGTAGCAGTGTTCGCCACCCTGGCTGGCTCCCTGGGCGCCTTCTTCCTGAGGGACCAGTCGCCAGTAGTCGACGGTACCGGCGCCACTCCCCCGGCCGACCAGCCTGGGATCGCTGTGGACCGCTAACACCCACCCTTCGCTGCCTCGCCCAAGGTCCTTCCCGGGCAGGCCTCCCGCCGACATACTGGTGGCATGGACTCACTCACCATCGACCAGCTCCTCGAAGCAGACCTCGCCGACTGGCGGAAACTGGCACAGGCTATCCATGCCAGATTTGGCATTCCCGACTACGCCACCGGTGCCGCCTTTGTTGCCGCCATCGCTGAAGCCGCTGCAGCGAAGAACCACCACCCGTCCATCACCCTGACCACGTCGTATGTCGACCTTTCCCTGATCAGCCACGACGTCGGCGGGGTGTCTCAGCGTGATGTGGACCTGGCGCGGGCGGTCAGCGACATTGCGCGGGAGATGGGCTTGCCACCTAGTCCCGAAGCGTTGGGTGGACTGGAGCTCTCCCTGGATACCGCCAACCTCGCCGCCGTGGGACCCTTCTGGGCGGCCCTCCTCACGGGCAGCGCTGACGCGCAGGAGGGTGACGACATCGTTGACCCCAATGGCCGGATGCCGGTCCTCTGGTTCCAGTCCACCGACCCGCACGACACTCCACGGCAGCGCTTCCACGTTGATCTGTGGGTCCCCCACGACGTGGCCGAGCAGCGCATCGCCGCTGCCGTTGCTGCGGGTGGACGCGTGGTCGACGACGAACAGGCGCCCGCCTTCGTCGTCCTGGCCGATCCTGAGGGCAACAAAGCCTGCGTGTGTACCTGCCTGAACCGGTGACCTGCACGTGATGGGCGCCAACCGCCGCCCGCCTGCTCGGGCAGTGGCAGCTGCTTGCCGATAAGCGCCGGTTCGGACTAGGGTCCGGGCATGGACATCATTCTGGTACCCGGATTCTGGCTGGATGCATCGTCGTGGGATGAGGTGACTCCGCCGCTCGTGGCGGCTGGACACCAGGTTCATCCCCTCACCCTGCCCGGGCTCGAGGCGAAGGACGCACCCCGGTCCGGGATCGGACTTCGCCAGCACATCGACGCGGTGGTGAAGGCAATCGACGACGTCGGCGGGCCGGTGGTACTGGTGGGTCATTCCGGCGGCGGAGCCATCATCTACGGCGCGCTCGATCAGCGCCCCGATAGGGTGCTGCGGGCGATTTACGTTGACAGCGGTCCCCTCGGTGACGGCGGAAACATCAACGACGAACTGCCATCCTACGGCGACGACATTCCGCTCCCCGCCTGGGAGGTCTTCGAGGAGGATGACCTCATCGATCTGGACGATGGACTGCGCGCGGCGTTCATCGCCCGTGCCATCCCGCAGCCGAAGGGCGTCGCCACCGACCGCCAGGTACTGCACGACGAACGCCGCCTCACTGTTCCCACGACCGTGATCTGCTGCGAATTCACCTCGGAGCAGCTCAAACGATGGATGGCTGCCGGGGATCCGTTCGTCGCCGAACTGGCCCGTGTCCAGGATGTCGACTACGTCGACCTACCCACCGGACACTGGCCCCAGTTCACCCGTCCCGCGGATCTCGGCACAGTGCTTCTCGCCGCCGTCGACAGGACGTCCTGAGCTGACCAAAGAACTGGAATTACCCAGTGCTGCGAGCAGACTGTCCATCCCGGGCCAACAGGGGTCACCCTGGGCGCGCCCTGACCGTCCACGCCGTCGCGTCGATCCCGAACGGGGCGGCCGGAAGCAACCCGGCGCAGGCATGCCGCAACTCTTCACGGCCTGGCATGTCCAGGCGCCTGACATAGTCTCCCGCCGGTCCGACACCGAGGGTATAGGGCTCCCACCAGGCAGCGAACGACTCGAACTCCACCCGCACTGTCATACTGCCCTGCTCGATTTCTCTCAGTCCGGCAGCATCGAACAGGGCGGCCAACTGTCCCTCGGCCGTGCCGGCGAGGTCCGCTTCGGTCGGCGCCAGATCGTCGATCGATTGGACCGCCTCCCAGAACGTGGCGAGTGGACCTTTCGCGCCGGCGTGGTCACACACGCAGGCTGCAACGATCCCACCGCTGCGGGTGACCCGCGACATTTCCCGCAGGCCTGCAACAGGGTCTGCCATGAAATGAACCACCAGTTGCGCGAGGGCGACGTCGAAGGAACCGTCCCGGAAAGGCAGGTCCTCGGCGGTGCCCCGACGAATGTCAACGCCGGGCAGCCGTACCCGGGCAGCATCGACAAACGGGGCCGACGGATCAACCCCCGCGACCTGCTCCGGGCCCAGCAGTGACGCGAGTTGAACGGTCAACGCTCCGGGGCCACACCCGACGTCCAGCACCCGCTCGCCGTGGTGGACTCCGGCAAGACTGACGAACTCCCGGGCCAACGGCACCGAATACTGTCCCATGAAGCGGTCATAGGAGTCGGCGCCAACGGCGAATCCCATGTACACCCCACTCTGGCGCTACCTGCGTGCGAGCTCAGGCTCCGCTGATGTTGACCAGCCAGTCGACCCCGAACTGGTCCTTGCACATACCGAAGCTGTCGCCCCAGGGTGCCCGCTCCAGCGGCACGGTGACGGTGCCTGAACCCGAGAGCTTCTCCCAATAGCCGCGCAGTTCCTCCTCGTCTTCGCCGCTTAGTGACACCGAAAAGTTGTCGCCCTCCGTGTAGGACATACCGTTGGGAATATCGGCGCCCATCAACAGGAGCCCGCCATCAGTTTCGAGCTGCCCGTGCATGATCTTTTCGGCGTCGGATGGGTCCTGGCTCATCTGGTTTTCACCGAAAGTGCTCAGTGAGAGCTCCCCGGAGAAGACCGAGTGGTAGAAGGTCATTGCCTCCCGGGCGTTGCCATTGAAATTGAGGTAGGGATTCAATCGGGTGGTCATCACAAACTCCTGACAGTGCTGGAGGGGTGAAGGCTAGACAGCGGTCATTGATGGCAGACCCCGGGGAGCCTGCCCGACCCCGGCCGTGTCGGCCCGGGGCCAGGAACAGCTAAGCGGTCGCGAACCGCTTAGCTGTTCGCGCGCGGTGCTTCTCAGCTTCAATCTCCCGGTCCTTGGGAGGAGCCGTGGTCACCAGATCGTCGAGCAGGTGCGCCGTCACGTGGGCGATGCGCTCGACGGCGGTGTCGAACACCTCCTGGTTTGCCTTCGAGGGACGGGTGGAACCGCTCACCTTGCGAACGTATTGCAGGGCGGCAGCATGGATTTCCTCGTCGGTGGCAGACGGTTCGAAATTGGACAGAGGTCGGATGTTTCTGCACATATTCCATAGCGTAGGCCGACTTCAGCGCGGGGGGAATAGCTGGTCCGGTTCAGCTATTCGACTGATGAATGCCTACAGTTGGAGGACTCCCAAGCGAAGGATCCTGATGCATTTCGAACGACACGGCAGTGGCAAACCCCTCCTCCTGGTGCACGGACTCGGCTCAAGCCTCCGCACCTGGGACCCGATCATGCCAGCGCTGACCGCCGAGCGTGACGTGATCGCCGTCGACCTCCCCGGGTTTGGCCAGACCGCCCCCTTGGTGGGCCCGGCGACTATTGGAACACTTACCGACGCCCTTGGTCAGTTCATCGAGACTGAGGGCTTTCAGGGCATAGACCTGGTGGGAAGTTCGATGGGCGCACGGATGGTGCTCGAGCTCTCCCGGCGCGGGCACCCGGGCACCGCCATTGCGCTGGACCCGGGTGGATTCTGGACCGGTGGCCAGCGGCTGGTGTTCGGTGTCAGTATCACTGCCTCGGTCGCCCTGGTGCGGGCCATCCAGCCTGCGCTGCCTTTCCTGACCAGGTCAGCGGCCGGTCGGACCGCCCTCCTGGCGCAGTTCTCGGCCCACCCGTGGAAGCTCGACCCCGAGCTGGTCCTGACCGAGTTGCAGGGCTACTCCGCGTCCCCCAGCCTCGACGAGGCCCGACGCTCCCTCATCGAGGGACCGGTGCAGCAGGGAGCACCCAGCGGATCCCTTCCCGGCCGGGCTGTCATCGGATGGGGTCGGCAGGACCGCGTCACTCTCCCCAGCCAGGCGGCGACGGCGCAGAAGCGCTTCCCCGACGCATCGCTGCACTGGTTCGACTCGAGCGGGCACTTCCCCCACTGGGACCAGCCCGCCCAGACCGCGCGGCTGATCCTCGACAGCACCTCCTGAGCGCGGAAGTCGATGACTCCCCCACAAGACCTGCCGTCGACCACCCGCCCGGCAGTAACAGGTGGGCGGGCCGCAGGCTGGCTGCTAGCCGATCTTGCGCTGGTTGTTGCCTTCGCGGCGACCGGGCGCTCGACCCACGAATCCGGGCTGGCGATCCTGGGCATCCTCAGCACCGCCGGGCCTTTCCTCGCTGCCTGCCTGCTGACGTGGGTGGTGTTGAGGGCCTGGCGCTCGCCTGCCGCGCCCTGGCCCACCGGGGTGCTGGTCTGGCTCGGCACAGCCGTGGGAGGCCTTGCACTCCGGGCGCTGTTCGGAGGAGGGATGGCGGTGAGTTTCCTCGTGGTCGCCGTCGTCGTGCTGGGCGTGGTCCTGCTGCTCCCCCGCACGGTGGCGACGCTGGTCCTGCGGCGGCGTGCTACTTCGCGATAAGTTAGCTGCAAGCCTCTACCACCCATCAGTTCCACCTCTGCCAGGGAGACCTCCAATGATTACCGCTTTCGTCCTGATCCAAACCGACGCCTCCCGGATTCCCGAGTGTGCCCAGGAAATCTCCGAGATCGACGGCATCAGCGAGGTCTATTCGGTCACCGGTGAGTGGGACCTCATTGCGATTGCCCGGGTCAGCAGGCACGAGGACCTGGCCGACGTCATCGCCGACCGCCTGTCCAAGATCGAAGGAGTGGAGTCCACCACCACCCAGATCGCTTTCCGGTCCTATTCTCAGCACGATCTCGATACTGCGTTCTCGCTGGGCTTCGAAGGCTGAGGATGCGGGTCGAGATCGCGGTGCAGGACGCCGCTGGCGCGGCCATCGCGCACGACGCCGGCGCAGTGCGCGCCGAGCTTTGCGTGGGGCTGCCGCTGGGAGGACTGACGCCCTCCGCCGGGTTGATCCGCCGGATCAGGGCCCAGGTCCCGGCACTCCCGCTGCATGTGCTGATTCGCCCCCGTCCCGGAGGGTTCACCTACTCCCCCACCGAGCTCGACGTGATGGCCGCGGATATCGAGGCGGTCGCAGCCGAGGGGGTGGCGGGCGTCGTCGTCGGGGTCCTGGCCGCCGGCGACACCGTCGACGCCGAAGCGCTGGGGGCCCTGAGGCAGGTGGCGCCCGCACTCGAGTACACCTTCCACCGGGCAATCGACCACACCCCTTCGCCCGTCCACGCCCTTGACGCGATCTCCGCGGCAGGGTTCAACAGGGTCCTCACCTCCGGCGGCGCGCCCTCCGCGGCACAGGGCCTTGAGACTCTCGCGGCGATGGTTGCTGCGCAGAGCGGTCTGACCATCCTGGCGGGTGGTGGCGTGGCCCTGGACGACCTGCCGGCCCTGTCCCGCGTCGGCATCACCGAGGTCCACCTCTCGGCGAAGGCAACCCACCGTCCGCCCGGAGGCGGGATTTCCCTGGGAGTGGCTGACACGGAGGGCAACAGCTACCAGGTCACCGACCCGCTGCAGGTTGCAGCGGTGATCGAGCAGGCGATCCAGCTGCCTTAGGCAGCGCCGGCGGTCACTTGCACCCACTTGTCCAGCGCGGCCTGGGCAGCCCCCGAATCGATCGACCTCTCGGCACGCCGCATCGCTGCCGAGATCCTTTCCACCAGGGGCGCCTCATGGTCGGTAGCGAACGCTACGAGTCCGGCAGCTGCATTGAGTACGACGGCGTCCCGTACCGGCCCGCGCTCCCCCGCGAGCAGCGCCCGCACCACTGCCGCGTTGCTGGCCCCGTCAGCGCCACGCAGCGCTTCGACCGGGGCAACCGGCAACCCGAAGTCAGCGGGGTGGACAGTGTGCTCGGTGACCGTTCCGTCCCTGACCTCCCACACAGTTGACGAGCCGCTGGTGGTGAGCTTGTCCCTGCCATCGCTTCCCCTGAAGACCAGGGCGCGGGTCCCCCGCGCAGCGAGCACGCCAGCCATCAGGGGCGCCATCCGCTCGCTGGCGCAGCCCATGGCCTGCGCATCGACGCCTGCGGGGTTACTGAGCGGTCCCAGGAAGTTGAAAGCGGTGGGGACCCCCAGTTCACGCCGCGGAACCGCTACGTGACGCATGGACGGGTGAAACACCTGGGCGAAACAGAACGTGATCCCGGCTTCCTCGGCCGAGCGGGCGACGTCGGCGATTGAGAGGTCCAGCCGGACGCCCAGCGCCTCGATGACGTCGGCGGCGCCAGCGGATGAGGAAGCACTCCGGTTGCCATGCTTGACCACCTTCGCCCCCGCGCCCACTGCCACCAGGGAGGACATGGTGGAGATGTTGAGGGTGTTCAGGCCATCCCCTCCGGTACCGACAATGTCGAGGGTGGGGCCGGGGACCTCGATACGGTGCGCGCGGGCGAGCATCGCTTCAACCAGCCCGACGAGCTCGCCGACGGTTTCCCCCTTGCTCCGCAGGCCCACCAGGAACCCCGCCACCTGGGCGTGGCTGGCCTCGCCCTCCATGATCTGGTCCATGGCCCAGCGGGTCTGGGCTGAGGATAAATCGTCCCTCCGGATCAGGGCTGAGATCAGGACAGGCCAGGTCGGGGAAGCGTTGTCGGGGCTGGAAATCGTCGTCACACCTCAAGGTTATCTACGAATTGTAGAAAGTCATCTGTTGGCATCTTCCGCGCCGTTACTGGGATGGCGCGTCCCCAACGTCCACGGGGACGCGCCGGGACGGCATCAGCATTGGTGAACTGGTGCTTTTTAGAGACATAATGGCTCTGTGACATCTGCGACTCAAGCCCCCAGTACCACGGCGCATCCCACGCTGAACCGCCCCAACATGGTTTCCGTCGGAACCGTCGTTTGGCTGTCCAGTGAGCTGATGTTTTTCGCCGGACTATTCGCCATGTACTTCACCCTGCGCTCCACCTCGAGTGAGCTATGGGCAATGGAGACCGAAAAGCTGAACGTTCCGTTCGCCCTGATCAACACGATCATCCTCGTCTTGAGTTCGGTGACCTGCCAGTTCGGTGTGTTTGCCGCAGAACGGTTGCAGCCTCGCCGCACCGGCAGCGTGTTCTCCCCAGCGAGGTGGGGCATGATCGAATGGTTCCTCCTGACGTTCATCATGGGCTCCATCTTCGTTGCAGTGCAGGGCTACGAGTACGCGGTACTGGTCTCGGAGGGTGTCTCGCTCTCCTCCAACGCGTATGGCTCGTCGTTCTACATCACCACCGGTTTCCACGGGCTCCACGTCCTCGGCGGGCTGATCGCCTTCCTGTTCATCATCGGACGAGGGTTCGCCGCCAAACGATTTGGCCACTTTGAGGCCACCTCGGCGATTGTGGTGTCGTATTACTGGCACTTTGTCGACGTCGTCTGGATTGCATTGTTCATCATTATTTATTTCCTGAAGTAACCCTTAGTTGAACCCTCTTCTACTAGGTGTAGAATTCCATCAAGCGGTACCGGCAGTGATTGCACGACAGAAGGCAGGAACCAGCAAGTGAAGGCACTTTCGCAAAGGCGACGTCATCCCCTGGCAGCGGTAGCTTTGTTGCTCATCGGATTACTCTTCACGGGCGGCGTCTACGCCCTGGCGAGCAGCACCAACGAAGCCAAGGCACAGACCTTCTCGGCTGATCAGGTGGACGAGGGCGAGAAGCTGTTCGTAGCGAACTGCGCCACCTGTCACGGGATGGGTGCAGTCGGTTCGGAGAACGGACCATCCCTGGTAGGGGTCGGCGCAGCTTCAGTCGACTTCCAGGTAGGCACCGGGCGTATGCCGATGCAGATGCAGGGCCCTCAGGCCCAGGTCAAGCCACCTCAGTTCGATGACGAGCAGACCATGCAGATGGCAGCTTACGTGGCATCGCTTGGCGCTGGCCCGGCCATCCCCGGCGAGGACATGCTCGACACTTCTGACGCCGATCCCGCCAACGGTGGCGTGGTTTTCCGCGTCAATTGCGCCATGTGCCACAACGCTGCCGCTGCCGGCGGCGCCCTGACACGGGGCAAGTACGCTCCGGCCCTCTCAGGCTCGACGGCCAAGCACACCTATGAGGCAATGGTCACCGGACCGCAGAATATGCCGGTCTTCAGCGACGCCAACATCACCCCCGAGGACAAGCGCGACGTGATCGCGTTCCTTGAGACCATCGACGAGCAGGGCTCCCCCGGTGGAGCTGACCTTGGTTCGCTCGGCCCGGTCTCCGAAGGCCTCTTTATCTGGGTAGCGGGACTCGGCGTGATCATCGCCTTCACCGTCTGGCTCACCGCGCGATCGTCCTAGACCGCAATGGCGCACCACAGGCCGCCCACGGGCGGCACCCACAAACTTAACAACAGACCACAAGCAGTGTTTTTCCAGAAGGATGCGAGGGATCATGGCCGATCATAGTCACGGCAGTCCAGAGAGTACTGGCGTCGTAGCTAGGCCCGGTCAGGGCGATGTGCAGAAATTCCAGAACCCTGGACTGCCACCGCACCGTCCCCGGCTGGCCGACAGGGATCCCCGCGCTGAAAAGCGTGCCGAACGGCAGGTAGCGATTCTCTTCCTGGTGTCGATCATTGGCACCGTGCTGTTCTTCGTCGGGTACTTCCTCATTCCCCTCGACGAGACCATCGAGACCCTTCGCCTCCAGAACCTCACACTGGGCCTCGGCACCGCATTTGCGATGCTCGGCATCGGCGTCGGCATCGTCCACTGGGCCAAGACCCTGATGCCGGATCACGAAGTCTCCGAGGACCGCCACGAGATCCGCACCGAAGCCGACCGCGCGGATGCCGAGAAGATCATCAACGACATCGTTGAGGAGACGGGCATAAAGCGGCGCCCGCTGATCCGCAATACCCTGCTCGGTGCGATGCTCCTGGCCCCGCTCCCCGCCGTCTTCATCTTCCGCGACCTGGGCCCCCTGCCCGGTGACGCACTCCGTCACACCTACTGGGATGCCGGGACGCGGCTTGCTCGGGACCCCAGCGGTACTCCGATCAAGGCTTCCGACGTGACCATCGGGTCGGCGTTCCACGTCATCCCCGAGGGACTCTCGGATTCCGAGCACTACCTCGAGGAAAAGGCCAAGGCCGTTGTCTTGCTGATGCGCCTGAACCCCGATTCCCTGAACCCCTCCCCGGGGCGAGAGGACTGGGGTTACCAGGGCATCGTCGCCTACTCCAAGATCTGCACGCACGTGGGTTGCCCTGTTGCTCTGTACGAACAGCAGACCCACCACCTGCTCTGCCCGTGCCACCAGTCCACCTTCGACCTCACGCAGGAATGCAAGGTCATCTTCGGACCAGCGACACGACCGCTACCGCAGCTGCCCATCGCCGTTGATGACGAGGGCTACCTCATCGCTACCAGCGATTTTCAAGAACCAGTAGGACCAAGTTTCTGGGAGCGTGGCTGACATGAGCAGCACGACAACGCAAAGTACCTACCAGCCCAAGACCAACGTTGGGAAGATCACCAACTACGTTGACTCCCGGGTCGGTGGGTCAGGAATCGTCAAGGAGTTCGGCCGGAAGATCTTTCCGGACCACTGGACCTTCATGTTCGGTGAGGTGGCGCTGTACTCATTCGTCATCCTGCTCCTGTCCGGCACCTTCCTGACCTTCTTCTTCGATCCGTCGATGGCGGAGACGCACTACGAGGGCAGCTATATCCCACTCCGCGGGGTAGAGATGTCCGAGGCGTACGCCACCGCTCTGAACATCTCCTTCGATGTTCGCGGCGGCCTGTTCATGCGTCAGGTCCACCACTGGTCGGCACTGCTCTTTGTTGCCGCCGTATCGGTGCACATGCTCCGGGTCTTCTTCACCGGCGCTTTCCGCCGTCCCCGCGAACTGAACTGGGTGGTGGGCTGCGTCCTGCTCATCCTGGCGATGGCTGCAGGGTTCACTGGCTATTCCCTCCCCGATGACTTGCTCTCCGGTAACGGCCTCCGCATCATCGACGGCGTGATCAAGGCGGTACCGGTTGTAGGTACCTACATCAGCTTCTTCCTCTTCGGTGGGGAGTTCCCCGGTACCGTGGTCATCCCGAGGCTGTATGTGCTGCATATTCTCCTGATTCCGGCGATCATCCTGCTGATGATCGTGATCCACCTCTTCATGGTTGTGACCCACAAGCACACCCAGTTCCCCGGCCCAGGCCGCACTAACGACAACGTGGTCGGCTTCCCCGTCGGCCCCGTGTACGCCGCCAAGGCCGGTGGATTCTTCTTCATCGTGTTCGGCATCATCGCCGCCATCTCGGCAGCCTTCACGATCAACCCGATCTGGAACTACGGACCGTACGACCCATCCCCCGTGTCCGCTGGAACCCAGCCCGACTGGTACATCGGCTGGGTTGACGGCGCGCTGCGTCTGATGCCGGGCTGGCTGGGCGGTCTTCCGCTCGAGTGGAACATCCCGATGCCGTGGGGCGTCAACACCCTGTCGCTGAACGTGCTCCTCCCGGCGCTGGTTCCTGCAGGAATTGTCTTCACCCTCATGTTCGCCTGGCCATGGATCGAGTCATGGCTCACCAAGGACAAGCGGGAGCACCACCTGTTGGACCGTCCGCGTAACGCACCGTTCCGCACGGCGGTCGGCGTCTCCGGTGTCGTGTTCTACTGCGTCATGTGGGCAGCGGCCAGCTCCGACCTCATCGCCACGCACTTCTTCGTCTCGCTCAACGACGTCACGTACTGGTTGCGGGTGTTGTTCTTCGTCGGACCGATCATCGGGTTCATGGTTGCACAGCGCATCGCGCTGGCGCTGCAGCGCAAGGACCGGGAGATTGCCCTCCACGGCCGGGAGACCGGTCGGATTGTGCGGCTCCCCCACGGCGAGTTCATCGAGGTTCACGAACCCCTTGACGAGTACAAGCGCTACAACCTGGTCAACTACGAGTCCCACAGCGTGCTTCCTGCCGAAGCCGACGTCAACGGTCACGTCACCCGGACCGAAAAGGCTCGCGGCCGGTTGTCCCGCTTCTTCTTCGAGGACCGGGTTGCACCGGTAACCCCGGCCGAACTCGAGGCAGCCCACTCGCATGGGCACCACGATGCGATTGCCGAACAGCACGACAAGGCAGCCGTCTCCAAGTAACATGTCAACAAAAGGGCCCGATCCAGCACCAGCTGGGTCGGGCCCTTTCGTTTACCTCGTGGGAAGAGCGACCACCTGAGCCACCCTAAGGGCCGTTGAGTCGCTTGGCGGTGTAGGCGCGGGGCGAACGCACACCGGGGCGCTGAAGAGGCACCCACAGCTTGTAGCGGTCGGCGCGGTAGTAGGACACCGAGTAGTCAATCATCGACCGGGCCACATACGCATGGCGCTGGATCTTGAGCAGCGGCGCACCGAGGTCGACGTTGAGCAGGCGCGCGATGGAGGCTGAGGCTGCGGTTGCCTCGATGGTGTCCTCCCCCCACTCCATGACCAGGCCAAACCTTTCACTCAACACGTTGTACAGCGACGTGGGAGCCGGCTCATCAAGGATCCCGGGCACCCGATGCGCCGGGATAAAGTTCTCATCGACGCTCATCGGCTCGCCGTCGGCGAGTAGCTGGCGCCGGAACCGTACGACGGGGTGCCCCTGCTCCAGTTGGAGTTCCCTGGCGATCAGCGGGGTCGCCCCGATCTGTTCGAAGCTGAGGACCCGCGCATCGGGAACCATACCCCGGCGGTGCATCTCCTCGCTGTACGAGGTGAGCTTCATCTGCAGATCCAGCTTCGTGTGCGCGACAAAGGTGCCCAGGCCGACAATCCGCTCCAGTACCTCTTCGGCTACTAGGGCGTCGATGGCGTGGCGCACAGTCATGCGTGCCACCCCGAAATGTTGGGTCAGTTCACGCTCCGAGGGGATGGCAGTTCCCGGCTCGGCATGGGCAGTAATCAGCTCGCGCAGGATCTCCCGCAGCTGCACATGTTTGGGGGCGGTCGAATCGGGGCGGAGCCCTTCCTCGAGTAACCGCAGTAGCGTGCTCGACACCGGTGGCGACCTTTCCTACAGCTGCAACAACTGGCTGCTTCCAGTCTAAAGGTGTCCCCCCACAGCGTTGATTCCACCGGGCCCCCAGGGGTATCGTTGACTATCGTTATATATCGTTGAAGACGACTGAGGAGAGCATCATGCGAAGTTCCTACCCACCAAGTGGATTCGGCGGCAACAACATCGACGGGATGTGGCAGGCAGTCGAAGAGCTCCGGTCACGGTTTGAGAAACGCTCGGGGACACGCGCTGGCCGGGGTGAGGTCCGCTCCGCCATCCTTGCCCTGTTGGCGGAAAGGCCCATGCATGGGTACCAGATCATCCATGAAATTGAGGAACGCAGCGGGGGCAGCTGGAAGCCCAGCGCGGGATCCGTCTATCCCACGCTCCAGCTGCTCGCGGATGAGGGTTTCATCAGTGCCGAAGAGTCCAACGGTCGAAAGATTTTCTCGCTGACCGAGGCGGGCCGTGAGGAGGTGGCGGGTGCCGGCAGTAGCCCCTGGGGGCCATCCGAGCACTCGGGCGCTACTGGGTTCGGTGCTCTGCCCAAGGCCGGAGTTGAACTGGCCCAGGCCGCGGCCCAGGTGGGGCGGACCGGGACACCGGCGCAGGTTCAGGAGGCAGTCAAGGTGCTCAATGATGCGCGCCGCCGGTTGTACTCGATCCTCGCCCAAGACTGACCGGCGTGAGCTTGGACCGCCGGGGTACGGCGGATTCGCTCCCCGGCGTGGGTGCCACGCGCGCCCGCTACCGGCGCATCGTGCGGTTCGCGGCGTGGCATCTCGCCGTAACCTGGTGGTTCGAGCTGGTCCTTCCTCGCATTGGGCTGGGACGAATCGCCGAGCGTACCAGGACCCGACGGATGCTGCGCTTCGCACGACGCTTCAGGGTATTGGCGGTGGACCTGGGTGGGCTGATGATCAAGGTGGGCCAGTTCCTGTCGTCGAGACTCGATGTTCTGCCACCCGAGATCACCGCGGAACTCGAAGGGCTTCAGGACGAGGTGCCGCCGGTACCCTTTCCTGCTATCCGGATCCTCGCCGAAGCGGAGTTAGGAGGGCCGCTCGAGACGGTCTTCGCGTCCATCGAAGAGTCCCCTATCGCCGCGGCGTCATTCGGGCAGGCGCACCGCGCACAGCTTCGTGCACTGGATGCGGCCGACACGGGGCTGGCCGACGTCGTCGTCAAGGTCCAGCGGCCCGGCATCGACGCGATCATCGACATTGACCTTGCGGCGCTGCGGAAGGTGGGCGGCTGGCTTAGCCGCGTCCGCATCGTGTCCTCGCGGGCCGACGTACCTGCCCTGGTGGAAGAGTTTGCGCAGATCAGTCTGATGGAGATTGACTACCTGCGGGAGGCCCAGAACCTGGAACGGTTTGCCTCCGACTTTGACGAGAACGATCGGGTGGGAGTGCCCGAGGTCGTCTGGGAACGGAGCACCCGCCGCGTTCTGACACTTGAGGATGTCACAGCGATCAAGATCACCGATACGGCGGCCCTGGCGGCCGCTGGGATCGATCCTGCACAGGTAGCCCCCGTGTTCGCATCCGTCATGTTCGACCAGATGTTCACCAACGGTTTCTTCCATGCCGATCCGCACCCCGGCAACATTTTTGTGACGCCTGACCGGCAGAATCCTGGAGCACCCACCACCTGGAAGCTCACCTTCATCGACTTCGGGATGATGGGCGAGGTCCCGCCCAGCACCCGAGATGGGCTGCGGAAACTGCTGATCGCCGCTGCGACCCGCGATGGGAAGGGACTGGTCGCCGCCATCAAGGACGTGGGCGTGCTGGTTCCCTCGGCGGATACCGGTGAACTGGAGCGGGCGATGACCCACCTGTTTGCCCGGTTTGGCGGCATGGGATTCGCTGAACTGCGGGAGGTGGATCCCAAGGAGTTCCTTGATTTTGCTGTTGAATTCGGGGATCTGGTCCGCTCGTTGCCTTTCCAGCTACCCGAGAACTTCCTGTTGATCATCCGTGCCATGTCGCTGACGTCGGGGGTGGCAAGTTCACTCGACCCCCGGTTCAACCTGTGGGATTCCGTTGAACCCTACGCCGCCCAGCTCCTGCGGGACGAGCGCGGCAACATTGTTCAGGATGTGGCCCAACAGGCCCTCACGGCGGCTTCGGTGGCCGTGCGGCTTCCACAACGCATCGACGGGCTCATTACCCGGGTGGAGGACGGCTCCCTGACCGTCGCCAACCCCCGACTGGAGCAACGGCTCACTCGCCTGGACCGCACAGCTCAGCGTTCCGCTTCGGCACTGGTCTTCGCGGCGTTGCTGATCGCTGGCTCGGTGGTGAGGGCCGATGACACAGGCCTGGGAAACGTGCTGATGCTCGCCTCGGCGCTCCCCCTCCTGCACGGACTCTGGGCTGGCCGTCGGGGCCTGTAGCACCACCGCGGTTGCGGGTCCGCCACGGCAGGGCCGCGGGGCCGGCACCACCCCGGCCCTGTCTGAGCTCCCAGTAACCATGTCTGAGCTCTCAGTACCCTGCCAGAGTCACCAGCACCTCGTCAGAATCACCAGCGCGGAGCCTCAGGTCCCGGCCGAGCGATAGCCGCACCCCGCTCGCTAGCCCTACCCCGAGCGAAGGTCGGACCCACAGCGGGGCCGCGACTCTCGACGAGCCTCCCGCGACCAGGGTCCGCTATCGTTAGCCGACACGGCCTGCCGTTAACGACGTTGGGCCCCCACCCGGAGGTGGGGGCCCATCGTTGCAATGCTTGACTAGAGCCTTGCAATCCTTGATTTAGTGGGCGTGGTCCCCACGGCTGTATTCGAAGACCCAGCCAACCAGGGCGATCACGCAGAGGCCGAGGCTGATGTAGAGCACCCACCAGCCCACTGCGAGGCCCAGGAAGCCGCCAGCAGCCGACAGACCGAGCACGAGGGGCCACCAGCTCCAGGGACTGAAATGACCCTGTTCACCTGACCCTTCATGGATCTCGGCGTCGAGCCTATCCTCGGGCCGCATTCCGATCCTGCGGCCGGTGAACCCCAGGTAGAACCCGATCATTGCGGCCAGTCCGCCGACCAGCAGGATGCCGAGGAACCCGACGTATTCGGTCCACCCGGTGAGGTAGCCGTAGACCACTCCGACGAGTACGAAGAAAGGTGCTCCCCAGAAGAAGAGTCCGGTCTCAACCTTCATGTGCTAGGCGTCCTTCCGGTCGGCCGCGCCAAGTGCCTGTCCTACGGCAGAGCTTGGCGTGTGCTGCTGCTGCAGCTCGGGGTGGTGGAGATCCAGTGCGGGACGCTCTGACCGGATCCGGGGCAGTGACGTGAAGTTGTGGCGTGGGGGAGGGCAGGAGGTCGCCCATTCCAGCGAGGCACCGAAGCCCCAAGGGTCGTCGACCTCGACCTTCTTGCCGCTGCGCCAGGTGATGTACACGTTCCAGAAGAACGGAATCAGTGAGGCACCGAGAACGAAGGACGCGATGGTCGAGAACTGGTTCATCGCTGTGAACCCGTCCTCGGGCAGGTAGTCCGCGTAACGACGGGGCATACCGATGACGCCCAGCCAGTGCTGGATCAGGAAGGTGCCGTGGAAACCAACGAACAGCATCCAGAAGTGGATCTTTCCGAGACGCTCGTTCAGCATCTTTCCTGTCCACTTTGGCCACCAGAAGTAGAAGCCAGCGAACATCGCGAAGACGACGGTACCGAAGACCACGTAGTGGAAGTGGGCCACCACGAAGTAGGTGTCCGAGACGTGGAAGTCGAGCGGAGGTGAAGCCAGGATGATGCCGGTGAGTCCGCCGAACAGGAAGGTCACCAGGAACCCGAGGCTCCAGAGCATGGGCGTCTCGAACGTGATCGAGCCACGCCACATGGTGCCTATCCAGTTGAAGAATTTCACGCCAGTTGGCACCGCGATCAGCATCGTCATGAAGGCGAAGAACGGCAGGAGCACCGCACCGGTGACGTACATGTGGTGGGCCCAGACGGTCACCGACAGAGCGGCAATGGCGATCGTCGCGTAGACGAGCCCCTTGTAGCCGAAGATGGGTTTCCGGCTGAAGACCGGGAAGATCTCGGACACGATGCCGAAGAACGGCAGCGCGATGATGTACACCTCGGGGTGCCCGAAGAACCAGAACAGGTGCTGCCAGAGGATCGCTCCCCCGTTGTCCGGGTCGAAGATGTGTGCACCAAACCGCCGGTCCGCACCGAGGGCGAAGAGTGCCGCGGCCAGTGGCGGGAAAGCCATCAGCACGAGGATCGCCGTGACGAGGGTGTTCCAGGTAAAGATCGGCATCCGCCACATGGTCATGCCGGGGGCACGCATGCAGATGATGGTGGTGATGAAGTTGACCGCACCCAGGATGGTACCGAAGCCCGACAACGCCAGGCCGAACACCCACAGGTCACCACCGAGCCCCGGGGAGAAGGTGGTGTTGGACAGCGGCGCATAGGCGAACCAGCCGAAGGACGCAGCACCCTGGGGGGTGATGAAGCCGGATACGGCGATGGTGCTGCCGAAGAGGAAGAACCAGAAGGCCAGCGCGTTCAAGCGTGGGAACGCGACGTCGGGGGCGCCGATCTGAAGCGGCATGATGACGTTGGCGAAACCGGCGAACAGTGGGGTCGCGAACATCAGCAGCATGACCGTGCCGTGCATCGTGAACAGCTGGTTGTACTGTTCCTTGGTCTGCAGGATCTGCATTCCTGGCTCAAAGAGCTCCGCACGGATGACGAGCGCCATAACGCCGGCCAGGCAGAAGAAGATGAAGGACGCAATCAGGTACATGTACCCGATGGTCTTGTGGTCGGTGGAGGTAATCCAGCTGACCACGACACGGCCCTTGGACCGCGGGACGACCCGGGGCGCGACGGTGGTGCCGGAGTCGTCAGCTGTGTATTCGTAAGTGGACATCAGCCGTTACTCCCTGCTGGTTCAAGTTCGTTGTCGGAGTACGAGTTGCGATCGTATTCTTCACCGAGTTGGCCATCCTCAAGGGTGGCCATGTGCGCATCAAACTCTTCCTGCGAAACCACTGCAACGTTGAAGAGCATCTCCGAGTGGTATTCACCGCACAGTTCGGCGCACTTCCCGTCGAAGGTGCCTTCCCGTGTGGGGGTGAGGGTGATGTAGTTGGTGCGACCGGGAATCATGTCACGCTTCTGCAGGAACGCTGGCACCCAGAAGGAGTGCAGCACATCGCGGGCATTGAGCTGGAGCTCGACGGTCTGGTTAACCGGCAGGTAAAGGGTAGGAAGTGTCTCGGGGACACCTTCCTCACCGGTCAGGTTGGCCTGGACTCCGCTGAAGTACTTGTCTTCGTTCACGTAGTTGAAGTCCCATGACCACTGCTTGCCACGGACATCGACTACCAGGTCCGGGTTGTCCACGCGGGCATCAATGGCCTGCTGGTCCCGGTCAGTGAAGTAGAAGAAGACGAGAACCATGAACAGGGGAATCGTCAGGTAGAAGACCTCAAGGGGAAGGTTGTAGCTGACCTGGCGGGGAAATCCTGTCTCATTCCGGCGCCGACGGTAGGCAACGATGCACCAGATGATGAGACCCCAGGTGATGACGCCGACTATCAGTGCCGCAATCCAGGAGTTCACCCACAGATCAATGATCCGACCGGTGTGGTTGGTGTTGTCGCGCTCGGCGGGCAACCAACCCCTTTGGACTTCAGCTGAACAGCCCGACAGAAACAACGCGCCTACCAGCATGAGGCTGGAGATCTTGGTGACCCTTGCGCGCCGGGTGCCGGTTCGGTGCTGCGAACTCACAGACGGCCCTTCCTTTTCTTACGTGTCTGCCACCCGTGGCGGCGTTACCCCGTGTGCGCAAAAGGCACACATTTAGTTTTACTACTTACTGTAGAGCTTACCCGTAACCGCCGCCATCGGATGACACAAAGACGGCCTGCCGCGGAACTTTTGGCAGGTCATCCTGGGTGTTTGTTTGGGCAGCAAACACGTGCTAGTGGAACGAATCGCCGCAGGCGCAGGACCCACCCGCATTGGGGTTGTCGATGGTGAAGCCCTGCTTGGAGATGGTGTCCTCGAAGTCGATCGAGGCGCCCGCAAGGTAAGGGACACTCATCCGGTCGACGATGACCTCGACGCCGTCGAACTCCCGGACGGCGTCGCCGTCGAGGGTACGCTCGTCGAAGTACAGCTGGTAGATCAGGCCTGAACAGCCGCCGGGCTGCACGGCAACGCGGAGGCGCAGATCGGTGCGGCCTTCCTGCTCCAGGAGGCTGCGTACCTTGTCGGCTGCAACATCGGAGAGCATCACCTCATGGGCGGCCAATTCCGCCTCGGTGGTTCCGGTGGTGGTTTCGCTGGTGGAAGTACTCATAACTGGTTTCTCCTCGCTGTGGACACGCGTCGCGGTTTTGTGTCCTACCTAATGGTACGTCGGCAGTCCCGTCCGCGACCAACCCCGGCCAGGGCAGGTCGCGGACGGCGTCCCCGGCCGGGTTGGTCAGAGACCCTCGGCATTGATGCGGGAGAGCATCAATGCCTCGGCAAGGACAGCTTTCTGGAACTCTGCGAGATGCAGCGACTCGTTGGCGCTGTGTGCGCGGGAGTCGGGATCCTCAACCCCGGTGATCAGGATCTGCGCGGAGGGGTACACCTCGGTCAGGTCGGCGATGAAGGGAATCGAGCCTCCCATTCCGGCTTCAACGGCCGGGACCCCCCACGCTTCCTGGAGCGCCCACAGGGCGGTCTGGGCGGCCGGTGCAGCCGTGTCGGCGGCGAAGGCGCTACCGGTCTCCCCCTCGGTGAACGTCACGGTTGCACCAAATGGCGCGTGACGCGCCACATGGTCCTTGACCGCAGCCATCGCCGATGCCGGATCCTGGCCCGGCGCCAGGCGCAGGCTGAATTTGGCGCGGGCCCGTGGGAGCAGGGTGTTGGAGGACAGGGCAACTGTGGGTGCGTCCAGCCCGATGATGGACAGCGCGGGCTTGGTCCAGAGCCGCGAGGCGATGGATCCGGTACCGGCAAGTTGGACGCCGTCGAGCACCGAGGCGTCGGCACGGTAGTCGGCCTCCGGATAATCGACTGTGGCGTCGTCGCCGCCAGCGAGCCCTGCGATGGCGACATCGCCGGCGTCGTCGTGGAACGTGGCGATCAGCCGGGCGAGGAGCGTCGGTGCGTCCAGCACCGGTCCCCCGAACATGCCCGAGTGGACCGCGTGTTCAAGGACCTGCACCTCGACGGTACCGTCGACCAGACCGCGCAGGCTCGTGGTCAGGGCGGGGACGCCGACCTTCCAGTTGCTGGAATCGGCGACCACAATCACGTCAGCCTGGAGCAGGTCCCGATGGGTGTCGAGGAACGTACGGAAGGTCGGCGAACCGGCCTCCTCCTCGCCCTCGATGAACAGGGTGACGCCGACGCCGAAGTCCTGCCCGAGGACATCGTCCAGCGCGCGGAGGGCCCCGATGTGCGCCATGATGCCCGCTTTGTCATCGGCTGCTCCCCTGCCGTAAAGCCGGCCCTCGCGTTCGACGGCGGTGAACGGCTCGCTCTCCCACAGCGCAGGGTCGCCCGGCGGTTGCACGTCGTGGTGGGCGTAGAGAAGCACCGTCGGTTTCCCTGGTGCGGCGGGCCGGCGGGCGACGACGGCGGGACCGCCCTCGACCCCGTCGGTGGTGACCCGGAGGATCTGGACGTCGTTGAGGCCGGTGGCACGAATCAGGTCCGAGACGGCTGTGGCGCTGCGGTCCAGCTCGGCCGGGTCGAAAGCTTCCCAGGCGATCCCGGGGATGGCGACAAGGTCAATGAGGTCAGTGACCACCTGGTCGAAGCCGGCGGCGACGGCGGCGCGGAGGTCTCCAGCCGAAAAGTCGTGGGGGGATGCGAGTTGTTCATCAGTCATGTAAGTCGACCTTACACAGTGGCGTTGTGGAGTGACCGCAGCGAAGTGACCGGGCGCACGTGACCGGCGCGGCGGGTATCCTTGAAGGGTGTTTGGACGTAAAAAAGAGGCCCCCGAGGCCCCCGTAGACCAGTTGCCCGAAGAGCGCCCCGTTGGCAAGGGAGTGCCGACGCCGCGCCGTAGCTCGCAGGAAGCCGCGCGGAAACGCCCGCTCGTCCCCGATGACCGGAAGGCCGCGAAGGCGGCCAGCAGGGATGCGCAGCGGGCCGAGAGGCTCCGGATGCGCCAGGCCCTCGATACCGGCGACGAGCGTTACCTGCCCCTGCGCGACAAGGGCCCGGCCCGCCGTTACATCAGGGATTTTGTCGACGCCCGCTGGAATCTCGGTGAGTTCCTCATGGTCGCAGCGCTGGTGTTTGTGATCCTCAGCTTCGTGCAGAACCTCCAGGTGCAGGCACTCGTGCTCAACGCCTTCTGGGTGCTCATCCTCGCCGTCGTCCTGGACTGCTTCCTACTGCGCCGCAGCCTCAAGAAACGCCTCACCGCCAAGTTCGGCGAGCCCGCCCGCGGCGATCTCTGGTACGGGGTCACTCGCGGCCTCCAGCTCCGACGGCTCCGGCTGCCCAAGCCGCTGGTGAAGCGCGGCGAATACCCGGCCTAGGCTCCTACCTCTCACTCCCCGCCCGGACACATCCGGCGGGGAGTGAGAGTTTTAAGGGCTAATGGCGTGCTGCGAGCAACTCTTCCAGCCGCCGGTTGATCTGCCGTGCCCAGAAGGGGCCCTCGTAAAGAAATCCGGTGTAGCCCTGCACCAGGGTGGCGCCGGCGTCGAGGCGTTCCAGGACGTCCTCGGCGGTTTCTACTCCGCCGACCGACACGATGGCCAGCTGATCGCCAGCCGCGGCGCGGAGCCGTCGCAGCACTTCAAGGGAGCGCTGCTTCAGCGGAGCTCCGCTCAGCCCTCCCACCCCGCACTTCATCACCAGCGCGTTGTCGCTGGCCAGACCCGAGCGGGTGATGGTGGTGTTCGTGGCGATCACCCCGTCCAGACCCAGGTCGACGGCGAGGGCCGCGACGTCGTCGATGTCCTGGTCCTCCAGATCGGGGGCGATCTTCACGAGCAGCGGCACCGGACGCCCCGCACTGTCGTTGGCTGCCTTCCGGACCGCGGTCAGGAGCGGCCGTAAGGATTCGACGTTCTGCAGGAGCCGGAGGCCCGGAGTGTTGGGTGAGCTGACGTTGACCACCAGGTAGTCAGCGGCGGGCGCCAGTTCCCTCGCGCTGACCAAGTAGTCCGCGACCGCGTCCCGCAGATTGACCGCCTTGGTCTTGCCAATATTGACACCAATGATCGGCCGGTTGGCCACATACCGCCGTTCCAGCCGGGTCCGCGCCGCCCTCAGCCGTGGGGCGACGGCCGCCGCGCCGTCATTGTTGAATCCCATCCGGTTGATCACAGCCCGGTCTTCCACCAGGCGGAACAGGCGGGGTGCTGGGTTGCCCGGCTGCGCCTGGCCGGTAATCGTGCCGACCTCCACGTGACCGAATCCGAGGCTGGTCAAGGCGGTAATGCCGTGACCCCCCTTGTCGAATCCGGCTGCCAGACCAAACGGGGACGGGAACGTAATCCCGAACGCCGAGGTCTGCAGTCCCGGGTGCGGTTTCGTCAGATGACGCAGCGCGGGGCCAGCGGGGGTGCGCTCCGCGACACGAATCAGCCGGAACCCGATCTGGTGGGCCCGTTCGGCGTCCATACGGGAGAAGACTGCTCGAAAAAAGGCAGGGTAGATTCGCATGCTCTAAAACTCCCACGCGGGGGCTGCCAACAACAACTCGCACCCGCCCGCCCCGGCAC
>NZ_JABFOM010000021.1:0-62916 GCF_013116715.1 Arthrobacter sp. 147(2020) | reverse complement strand
CCAGGGTATTTCGACCGGTTGGGACAACGGTAATGGCACCCGTTCCTACAAGCCTTTGACCCCGATCAACCGTGACGCTATGGCCGCCTTCCTCTACCGGGCTGCTGGCTCTCCCGCCTACGCGCCCCCGGCGAGGTCGCCGTTCACCGATGTGTCCACGAAGCAGCAGTTCTACAAGGAAATGGCCTGGCTCTCGGCCCAGGGTATTTCCACCGGTTGGGACAACGGCAATGGCACCCGTTCCTACAAGCCTCTATCCCCGATCAACCGTGATGCCATGGCCGCCTTCCTCTACCGGGCGGAACGCGTGTAGCGCTGCCCCCAATGCACTCATGGCCGACTGCCAGGATTTCGGCAACGACAAGGCCACTGTGGACCGGCTGAAGCGCGGTTGCTGTGCTGGAGGACATCATCGCTGAAACCGGTGTCGTCCCGACCTATGTCCGCTCGGATAACGGGCCGGAATTCACCGCTGCGGCGTTGATTAGCTGGTGCCAAACCGCCGGGGTAGAGACCGCTTTTATCGACCCGGGATCGCCGTGGCAGAACGGGTACGCCGCTGGCGGCCCCACACCAACAATCAAGGGCTACCCCCGGCAACAGCAATGGCCAACTTCACGACCCAAATCCAGCCGCTACCCGCAGCCGCCTAACCCCGAAAAAACTAACCGGCTGTCTCACATCCTTGACACACCCCAGACCACTCCTTTGGCGTCGCGGGTGTGGTCCACGATCCCGGTCACCATCCCGGAGCCGGACGAGCAGTATGGGACCAAACGTGTTCGTCCACGCCCAGGGCGTCGACGCCGGTCAGCCGATCCGCGGGCGTCGTGCGGCGGATTGCTTCGGGTTTGATGGCGTCCCAGAGGGTATGCCAGGACACCCCGAGCTGATAGGCCAGAGCCGAAACCGACGTGTCGTAGCCACAGAGCGCGTCCACCGCCCAACCGACGGCCCGGGTGGTGAGTTTCGACCGTGGACCGGCCAGCGGATGGGATTCCGTGAACGTCGTTCGTGGACAGTGAGGCTCTGGGCAGCGCCAGATGCGTTTGGCCCAGAGCAGGCGCACGGGCTGGCCGAAACACGGGATGTCATGGAGGCGGACATGGCGGCGACCGTGACCGACCGCGACGACCCCGCAGTCCGGGCAACCGGTGAGGGTTTCACCCGTTTCCACGCGCAGTACGAAACCGTGACCGGTCGAAGTGACAGAGGTGAGGTGGACGCCTTCGACACTGGACAGCGCATCAGCACGGGTGCACCAGCGACCGCCAGGACAGGAAGTAAAGTGAGTCATGTCAGGGCTTCTTTTTGATGTCGGTTTGCTTGGTCGCTACCAATTCAAAGAGGCCCTGACCCCTTTCCGCTCACACCACGCCGCACCACCGGACACATCGGCAACAGCGCTTAACCCGTCAGGCCCCACCCCTGCTCAAATGCGAAGGGCCCCTTTACGGGCGGCGGAAGATGACCCAGTGGCTGCGCCGCAACGGTTTCCCGGAAGCCTCCAAACACACTGTGGACCGGCTGATGCGCGAGGAGGGCATGAACGGTCTGACCAGAGGCCGCAAGATGCGCACCACGGTCCCCGGGAAGGACAGCCTCCGCGCCGGAGACCTGCTGAATCGGGACTTCACAGCCCTGACACCGAACCAGGTCTGAGTCACTGATTTCACCTACGTCCCGATCTACACTGGGTTCGTCTACGTGGCCCTGGTCCCAACCACGCCTTCAATCAGGCAAAGCCATTCGCTGCCTCCCCACGCAAGTCAGTTCCCGGGACATTGACATTCAAAACCGGCACGAGGATCGTGGCCTCGCACGAGGCATCAATGGCGCGCAGGAGGGACCATGCCGTTTAGGACAGTACTGGTCCTCACATGGCCCTATGTCGCTGGGGTCCTACGCTCCAGAGCTTGGTCAATAGCAGCCTTAGCCGGACTAGGCCTGCTGGTGGGGATTGTGGCGACCATCAAGTCTCTCCTAGAGTCTGCGATGATCAACCAAGCCAGCACCGCCATCGGGGCGGGAGATGCCAACCTGTTTTGGACCGGACCTTTCGACAGTTGGCCGCAGGCCAACAACGCGACCGACTGGGGCGAACGTGTCTTGGCGTCTTTGCACGGCGTTGAGGTGACCATCGCCACCGTCACATGGCTTTACATCGCTTCCATGGTGCTCAGTACGATTCTCGCAACTCTTGCTGTTGCGATTCGCGAAGGTATGGAAGTTCACCTGTTCCGCAACCTATTCGGAGATGGGCTGCGCGCCTTCATGGATACAGGTGGGGTGGAGGACGGCCCAAACGAACCGGGTGGCGTCACTGGAGCCGTTCAGCAGGGCGCGGGTGCTGTCTCGGGAGCATGGGCTGTGGGGATTACATCTGTGCAGCAAATCACTACGCTCGTGTCAGTTATTGCCCTCGTGGGTGTAGTGCATCCATTATTCGCCGCGGCATTTTTAGGAATCACACTTTGTCTAGGTGGTGTAAGCCAATTTCAGGCTTGGCGCCTTGCTAAGCGACGTGAGAAGTTCGACGATGAGCGAAGAGACTTGTTAGCCCGAACTGACGATGTGCTGAGCTACAGGGACGTGCTTCTCGCTCACGATAAGGACACAGACTATATTGATCGCCTTGAGGCGGCGTCAGCACGCCTCGCCCGAATTAATAGGTCGCTGGCTATCCTGGAATCGCTCTTTAGCTCGCTGCAAGGCTTGGTCTTTGACGTAGGGCGGCTCATTGTCGTGGGTCTGGTGGTTGTAGCGGTGGCGGTCGGGACCGACGTCACCGCGGTGGGAGATATATATTTCTTCATTTCCATCTACGCCCGTCTCTTGATCCCGGTAATGGGAATGTTGGCCGGGTACGATCGCGTTCGGCAATCGGCATCCACCTCAAACTACCTGCTTCGGCTATTGGCGCAGTGGACCACGCAGCGTCACGGTGCTCAGCGGACAGGCCAAGCTGTCGAAGATTCAGATCCGGTCGTACGGATGGATCGCTTGCACTTTGGCTACGCAGATGAAAACCGCGCTCCGGTCTTGTCGGATTGCTCCTTCGTCATCCCTCGTGGCGGAACAACCCTTCTGGTTGGGCGATCCGGTTCGGGTAAGACAACCATAGCGCGGTTGATCCTTGGCTTTCTTGAACCACGACAAGGGACTGTTGAGGTATTCGGGATGAAGAATGCCGGGCTGAATCGAGACGTGTTGGCACGCATGAGTTACCTAGCGCAGGCAAGACACTTCGTGGAGGGCACCGTGGATGACAACTTATTCGCAGCGGATACGGTGTCAGCGGAGGAACGCGCTAATGTGCTGCAACAGGTTGGCCTGGTCGCTAGTCACGCAGATGGTGCCAATATGCTGCAACTCGAAGCTCGAGGACTCTCGGAGGGACAGAAACAGAGGCTGGCGCTGGCTCGGATACTTGTCGATCATTCTGAGTTGGTAATCCTGGACGAGCCGCTTTCGGGCGTTGATGCACTGACCCTCAGCGAGATAGACGGCCCTCTTCAGGACTGGCTAGCAGCTCCCGAGCGTACTGTATTGGTCATAAGTCACAGACTGGAATTTGCGCTATTCGCTGGGCATGTCTTGGTCTTAGATGGGGGGTCTGTGGTTGAGGCGGGCCATCCCAATCACCTCAAGGCAGATCCCGCGAGCCGCTTTAAGAAAATGTGGGATGCGGATCGCAGGTTTTCCTAGGGCGCTACGCGCCCTCCTTCCGTGGTCCACAAGGATCCGTGATTGAAAGGCGACCTAAAGTCAGACACGGCCTGTGACAGATCGGCAATTGAACGAGGTCTCCATGTCTAGCGGGTAGCGCTCGTCCGTCAGGTGATGTCTGGGCCCGAATGAATCTCGGCCAGCAATAGTGGGACGGTTTGCTCTGGCCCAGTTTTCCCAGTGCGCCGATGGTGTCATTCCGTCGAGGGATCCGCGGGGCCGTTCATGGTTGTAGATCTGTTTCCACTCATCGGCTAAGTACTTCGCTTCGGCCGGGGTGTCGATGATTTCTCCGGTGAGTTGTTCCCTTCTGAATCGGGCGTTGAATGATTCGGCGTATCCGTTCTGCCAGGGCGATCCCGGGTCGATAAACGCAGTGTGGACCCCCACGGTTTGGCACCAGGTGATCAACGTCGCCGCGGTGAATTCCGCTCCATTATCGGAACGGACATGGGTCGGGACGACACCGGTTTCGGCGATGATGCACTTCAGCACCGCGTCGCCTATAACTCTGATACAGACTCCTTGGTTGTGGAACCAGACCCGCATCGACGAGGGGCACTTCGCATTAACATTGACCAGCCATTCGTCCGTGTATTGAGCTGCGACCAGATGTGCTCGCTGGTGCTGACCATCTCGTACACGCCGACCCTAAGGGGACCTAGCGGAGTTTCTTCGTTCGCTGTACATTCATCGCAAACCTCTATTTGCCGCTCCACGTGTCTTGGACGTTCCAATGATGTCGAATAGTGCCCTAAGGACAAGGAGAACTACCCATGGCCACAACTTATGATGACGTCGAGACACGATCCAAAATAGCCCTGTGGGTATGCCTCGCTGGCGTCACGGGAATCGCTGCCATCTCAATCGTATTGCTAACACTATCTACCAACGCTGACCGTCCCAAGATGGCACGCCTGGTCTTTGCATCCGTCCTTCCCTTATTGGGAACGTGGATTGGTACTATTTTCGCCCTCTATTTTGCGAAAGATAATCTGCAGGCCGCTAACAATGCAACTCTCAAGACTCTCGAATTGTCGGGGACGTTCACCCCGCAAACAAAAATTAAAGACGTGATGACGCCGCTACGGCGCATCGACCCCTTGCGCCATGTAACTGACAAGGCATCGGCTGACGCGTTCACACTAGTTTCCCTTTACGAGGCGATGCAGGGCAGTAAGAATAGCCGGATTCCGATCCTGACACAGAACGATGTCGTGGTTATGGTCATACATGAACCGGACATTGATAAGTACGCTCAAATCAAAGGCACTCCGGCAAAAGACCTAAAAGTAACTGACACTCTTGGATCACTTCGAAATGAGAATGCAGAGCTCAAGCGGGCTGTAGAAACCTTCGTCGCAGTTGCGGGGGCCGCCTCAGTCGGGGAGGCGCGCGACGAGATGAACAAAGAACTCGGGTGCAAGGATGTCTTCGTAACTGACAACGGGAAGGTCTCGGGAAAGGTCATTGGTTGGTTAACCAACAGCGATCTTGCGCGCATCGCCGACCGTTAAATGCAAATGTACCGGCGCGCGGCTGAGTGGCCTACATTTTTGGGAGATGGAAAGTTGGGTGGAGCTGACGGGACCTAGCGCGGCGGCGACGAGACCGAGACGAGCCGGATCACCGCCAGCGGTGCTATTTACAATGCGACCCGCGCGGCGTTAGAGACGTTGGTCCCTGACGGGTTGTCGTTGACAGCGATTTGTGACGAATCTGAAGGGTAAGAGCCCCTACTGTGCTGGTTCTATGGGCTGTGGGTTGTTGTTGCGCACTGAGCCGACTTCACTGCCGACGACTGGGAGCACTAGGTCAGGTTCGGGTATGACATTGACCAGCTCTCGGACCTGGTTCCTGTCCGTGGTCGATGGATCCAGCCAGTGAGCTTGGAGGACTTTGAGGATGATCAGCGGTGAGCGCTCCTGGATATGCCCCAGCGCGTCGGTGGCCGACGTCGCAATAACAGTGGCAGTGACCAACCACTTATCCGGATGCTCCTCGGGCAGCTCGGGATTGGGCCAGAACTCATAAGGGTCGCTACGGCCAATAGTTCGTCCTCGTCCTGCCGTGGCAGATAGATCAGGGAGAAGCATCATCGCCGCACGTCATTCTGATCCCCAGCATCGCTGGACGGGTCTTCCGCGCAACCAGGGCGCGAAGCGCCGGGAGCAGACCAAACTTTCGTTTGGCGCTCCTCCGTCGCTTATCTCCTCACGGTAGTTCGGAATTCTCCCGGTTCCCCAAGTTGCACTCCGGCCCCTCGTGCCCAGCGGTGATTCCTATATCAGAACGGCGACAGGTCGAAAACTTGGTTAAAAACTTTCCCCCAAAGTCATGTACCCGGAGCAGTACTCCCCCATGAAGTAGTAAGAAAGCCCACCAAGGGCTTCAAGAGAGAAAGGAGACGAACCGTCACAGGAAGACTGCATCCCACCCACCGAACCAGGCACACCCTGTTCACCATCTGAGCCGGTTTGTGCACAGTCAGAGAGCGAAACAGCCTCTGACAAGGGGAAACACTGTGCCCGAAGTGGGACTTGAACCCACACATCTTTCGATACTGCATTTTGAGTGCAGCGCGTCTGCCAATTCCGCCATTCGGGCTAACGTGCGCTCCGACCAAAGACCCACTCAAGACCCAGGCTCAGGATCCGGGACAGACCCGATCAAAGCTAGATGAAGTACTCAAGTCATCGTCAGTGCGCGAAACTACTCTACATGCCGATAGGCTGTTTCAGTGAACCGGCAACGGGTGCAGCCCGGCCGGGCAAATGATGGAATTGAACAAGGAGCCTGCTGTGTCTGAATCCAACGAGCCAACCGTCTCGGGTGTTGCGCGGCGAGTGATTGTTGCCGAGGATGAGACCCTCATCCGCCTGGACATTGTGGAGATTCTCCGCGGCGAAGGGTACGACGTCGTCGCCGAAGCTGACAACGGCGAGAAGGCCGTCCAGCTCGCCAAGGAGCACAAGCCCGATCTGGTCCTGATGGACGTCAAGATGCCCGTCATGGACGGCATCACCGCGGCAGAACAGATCGTCAAGGCACGTATCGCCCCCGTCGTCCTGCTGACCGCTTTCAGCCAGAAAGAGCTGGTGGAACGAGCCCGCGACGCCGGCGCGATGGCGTACGTCGTCAAACCGTTCACCCCAGCTGACCTGATCCCGGCCATCGAGATTGCCCTCTCCCGCCACGAGGAGATCAAGGCACTGGAACACGAGGTCTCGGATCTGCAGGAACAGTTCGCCACCCGCAAGCTCGTGGAACGCGCGAAGAGCCTGCTCACCACCAAGATGGGCCTCACCGAGCCCGAGGCCTTCCGCTGGATCCAGAAGACCTCGATGGACCGCCGCCTCAGCATGCGCGAGGTTGCCGAGACCATCATCAACCAGGTCAACTAGCTGCCACTTCGAACAACACACCCTGAACAGAGAGAAGGTCCCCGCCGGTGAAAACCGGCGGGGACCTTCTCGCGTCTAAAGGGTTACTTGTGCTTGTTCTTGACCGGCCACGGGCCGACCTTCTCCTTGTTGGGGGTGTAGCCGTCAGGCAGCTGACCCGCGTCGGCGATGTCGCCGACCTTGTGCACCTTGATTGAGTTCGTGGACCCGGCCTGTCCGGGAGGCGAACCGGCAGCAATGACCACCAGGTCATCGGGCTCCACGAGACCCTGTTCGAACAGCACCCGGTCCACCTGGGCGGTCATCTGGTCGGTGTGCTCAACGAACGGCACCAACATGGGCTGCACGCCCCAGATCATCGCCATCGTGTTCAGCGTCGACTGCACAGGGGTGAAGGCAAAGACTGGCTTGCTCGGGCGCAGACGTGACAGACGCCGCGCCGAGTCACCCGACTGGGTGAAGGTACAGATGTAACGGGCATCCAGCTGGTCCGCGATCTCCACCGCAGCGCGGGTGATCGCGCCACCGCGGGTCCGTGGCTTGCTGCCCAGCGGCGGCACCCGGTCCAGTCCGTGCTTCTCGGTGGACTCGATGATATTCGCCATCGTCTGCACGGTTTCCATGGGGTACTTGCCGACACTGGTTTCGCCGGAGAGCATGACGGCGTCAGCACCATCCAGCACTGCGTTGGCACAGTCAGAGGCCTCAGCGCGGGTGGGGCGGGGGTTGTCGATCATCGACTCCAGCACCTGGGTGGCGACGATGACCGGCTTGGCCCAGCGACGGGCCAATTCGATGGCACGCTTCTGCACAATGGGAACCTCTTCGAGCGGCAACTCCACGCCCAGGTCACCACGGGCCACCATGATGGCGTCGAACGCGTCGATGATCTCCTCGATCGCGTCCACAGCCTGGGGCTTCTCGATCTTCGCGATGACCGGTACCCGGCGTCCCTCCTCGTCCATGATCTCGTGGACGCGGACGACGTCGGACGCGTTCCGCACGAAGGACAGCGCAACCATGTCGACGCCGCGCTGGATGGCCCACCGCAGGTCGGCCTCATCCTTGTCGCTCATCGCTGGCACACTCACGGCGACGCCGGGCAGGTTGATGCCCTTGTTGTTCGACACCGCTCCCCCCACGGTCACCACAGCGACAACCTTCGTGTCGTCAACGGCGGTGGCCCGGAGGGCGACCTTGCCGTCGTCGATCAGCAGGGAATCACCCACGTTGACGTCCTGGGGCAGTCCCAGGTGGGTGGTGGAGCAGATCTCCTGGGTGCCTTCGACATCCTCGGTGGTGATGGTGAAGGTGTCGCCGGGGGCCAGCACGTGCGGGCCGTCCACGAATCGACCAAGGCGGATTTTGGGACCCTGCAGGTCCGCGAAGATCGCGACCGGGCGGCCCAGTTCTTCCGATGCCTGCCGTACGTACTCGTAGGTCTGGTTGTGCACCGTGTGATCGCCGTGGCTCATGTTCATCCGGGCAACGTCCACACCGGCCTCCAACACCGCCACGGTGTTCTCATAGCTTGCGATTGCAGGGCCGAATGTTGCAACGATTTTTGCGCGTCTCATGAAACCTAGCCTAGTCGTGTTGTTGGAGGTGTTGTGGGGTGCGCGGTGACCTTTCCGCGACGTGGTGCACTCAGAGCACTGCCATAGCGCGGTCGGTGGGAGCCACCGGTGCCGGCAGTTTGGTCTCCCCCATCAGCCACTTGTCCACTGCTGCGGCGCACGCGCGCCCCTCCGCGATGGCCCAGACGATGAGTGACTGTCCACGACCGGCGTCGCCAGCCGCAAAAATCCCGGGCGTGTTGGTCATGTAGTAGCCGTCCCGACCAATGTTGCCGTGCTCATCGAAGTCGGCCTGAACCTGTTCGGTGAGGCCGGCGGGCTCCGGACCGGTGAACCCCAGCGACAGGAACACCAGGTCCGCCGGGATGTCCTTCTCGGTGCCGGCCTTCGGCACCCGGCGGCCGTCCACAAACTCGGTCTCCGCCACCCGGACCGCGGTGAGCTTGCCGTTCTCGCCCACAAACTCGACGGTCGAGGCGAGGTAGGTCCGCTCACCGCCTTCCTCATGGGCGCTGGCCACCTCGAACAGGGTGGGGAACGTCGGCCACGGCTGGTGCGCCGCACGGTCCGCCGGCGGCTGCTGTCCGATGGCCAGCGTCGTCACGGAGGCCGCGTGCTGCCGGTGGGCGGTGCCCAGGCAATCAGCGCCCGTGTCGCCGCCACCAAGGATCACCACGTGCTTGCCCTCCGCGTGGATCTGGTCCTCAACAACACCGCCCGCACTCACCCGGTTGGCCTGGCCCAGGTAATCCATGGCGAAATGAACGCCTTCCAGTTCCCGTCCCGGGATCGGCAGGTCACGGGGAATGGTGGCACCGGTGGCCACCACGACCGCGTCGTAACGACGCCGGAGCTGGTCCCAGCTGATGTCGCGTCCCACCTCGACGCCGGTCCTGAACCGGGTACCCTCGGCACGCATCTGCTCAAGGCGACGCTCCAGGTGACTCTTTTCCATCTTGAAGTCGGGGATCCCGTAACGCAGGAGCCCGCCAATCTTGTCGTCACGCTCATACACGGCCACCGTGTGACCGGTGCGGGTGAGCTGCTGCGCTGCGGCAAGGCCTGCAGGGCCGGAGCCGACGACGGCGATGGTCTTGTCGGTCAGTCGTTCCGGCGGGTGCGCCTCAACCCAACCCTCGGCGAAGGCCTCATCGATGATCGAGACTTCCACCTGCTTGATGGTGACCGGCGGCTGGTTGATCCCCAGCACGCAGGATGCCTCGCAGGGTGCCGGGCACAGCCTGCCGGTGAACTCGGGGAAATTGTTGGTGGCATGCAGCCGCTCGATCGCTTCCCTGCCCTTGTCCCGGTAGGTGAGGTCGTTCCACTCCGGGATCAGGTTGCCCAGCGGGCAGCCCTGGTGGCAGAACGGGATGCCGCAGTCCATGCATCGTCCGGCCTGGGCCTTGAGGACGCCCTTCTCCTGCGCCTCGTAGACTTCCTTCCAGTCCATGATCCGCACCGGCACGGGCCGGCGGGGCTGGGTCTGGCGTTCGCGTACCTTCATGAATCCGCGTGGGTCACCCACCGGTTACCTCCAAGATTCGGGTCCAAGCTTCTTCGCCGTCGGGGTCAAGGCCATCTTCAACCGCAGCGGCCCGGGCATCCAGAACAGCTGCGTAGTCGCGGGGCAGCACCTTGGTGAGCCGCGCGATGGTGTCCTCGAAGTTCTCCAGCAGGTGCGCTGCGAGGTTCGATTCGGTCTCTTCAACATGCTTGATCATCAGCTGACGGACAATTTCGATGTCCTCGGCATCCAACTCGACGAGCTTCAGCTCCCCGTTCTCGATGCTCTGGGTGTTCATCCGGCGCCGGTTGAGGTCCAGCACGTAGGCGGTGCCGCCGGACATGCCGGCACCGAAGTTCCGTCCGGTCCGGCCCAGGATCAGGGTCTGGCCGCCGGTCATGTATTCGCACCCGTGGTCGCCGATACCCTCGACCACCGCCGTCGCACCGGAGTTGCGCACCAGGAACCGCTCCCCCACCTGCCCGCGGAGGAAGATCTCCCCGCTGGTGGCACCGTAGCCGATCACGTTGCCGGCAATGACATTGCGGTCGGCAGCGAAGACGTTGGACCGGTCCGGCCGGACGATGATCCGTCCACCGGAGAGTCCCTTGCCCACGTAGTCGTTCGAGTCGCCGAACAGCCGCAGGGTGATGCCCGCGGGCAGGAACGCGCCAAGAGACTGGCCCGCCTGACCGGTGAGGGTGACGTCGATGGTGTCGGTGGCGAGGGTGTCAATACCGAACCGCCGGGTCACCTCGTGGCCCAGCATGGTGCCCACCGAACGGTCGGTGTTCACGACGTCGACCGAGATCCGCACCGGGGCACGGTGGTCCAGCGCGTCGGCGCTCATCTCGATGAGCTTCTTGTCGAAGTGCTGGTCCAGCTCGTGGTTCTGCGTGGTCATGTTGCGCATCGGCGCGTCGTCGCCGAACTCGTTGCCGCGCAGGATCGGGTCGAGGTCGAGACCGTCGGCCTTCCAGTGGTCGATTGCCTTGCGGGCGTCGAGCGACTCGCTGTGGCCGATGGCTTCCTCGATGGACCGGAAGCCCAGGCTGGCCAGGATCTCCCTGACCTCCTCGGCGAGGAACTCGAAGAAGTTGACCACGAACTCGGGTTTGCCGGTGAACCGGCTACGCAGCTCGGGGTTCTGCGTGGCGACGCCCACCGGACAGGTGTCCAGGTGGCAGACGCGCATCATGACGCAGCCCGAGACCACCAGCGGCGCCGTCGCGAAACCGAACTCCTCGCCGCCGAGCAGCGCGGCGATGACGACGTCGCGCCCGGTCTTGAGCTGCCCGTCGACCTGCACCACCACGCGGTCGCGGAGCCCGTTGAGCATCAGGGTCTGCTGGGTTTCCGCCAGGCCCAGCTCCCAGGGAACGCCCGCGTGCTTGAGCGAGTTCAGGGGGCTGGCACCGGTGCCGCCGTCGTGCCCGGAAATCAGGACGACGTCGGCCTTGGCCTTGGTCACGCCAGCCGCGACCGTGCCGATCCCCACTTCGGAGACCAGCTTGACGTGCACGCGCGCCGACGGGTTGGACCGCTTCAGGTCGTAGATCAGCTGGGCGAGGTCTTCAATGGAGTAGATGTCGTGGTGCGGCGGCGGCGAGATCAAGGCCACGCCGGGAGTGGAGTGCCGGGTCCGGGCCACCCACGGGTAGACCTTCTGGCTCATCAGCTGGCCGCCCTCGCCGGGCTTGGCACCCTGCGCCATCTTGATCTGGATGTCAGTGGCGTTGGTCAGGTACAGGCTGGTCACGCCGAACCGGCCGGAGGCAACCTGCTTGATCGCTGACCGGCGCTCGGGGTCGAGCAGCCGGTCAATATCTTCTCCGCCCTCGCCGGTGTTGGACTTGCCACCGAGGCGGTTCATGGCGATAGCCAGCGTCTCGTGGGCCTCCTGGGAGATGGAGCCGTAGCTCATCGCGCCGGTGGAGAACCGCTTGACGATGCTGGAGACCGGTTCAACCTCGTCAATCGGCACCGGTTCGCGCACGCCCTCCTTGAACTGGAGCAACCCGCGCAGGGTCATCAGTTCCTTGGCCTGGTCGTCGACGCCACTGGTGTACTTCTTGAAGATGTCGTAGCGCCGCTCGCGGGTGGCGTGCTGCAGCCGGAACACGGTCTCCGGGTTGAACAGGTGCGGTGGGCCCTCGCGGCGCCACTGGTACTCGCCACCGTTGTCCAGGTCCCGGTGCGGATCGTCGATCCCGTCCTGCGGGTAGGCGCTGGCGTGGCGCGCTGCCGTCTCGGCAGCGATCACCTCCAGCCCGACGCCGCCGAGCTGGGTCTGCGTGCCGTGGAAGTATTCGTCCACGAGTTCCTGGCCCAGACCGAGTGCCTCGAAGGTCTGCGCGCCACAGTAGGAGCCGACCGTTGAGATGCCCATCTTGGACATGATCTTCAGGACACCCTTGCCGAGCCCCTTGATGAGGTTGGCGACGGCCTGCTCGGCGGTCACTCCGGTGATGTCACCGTTGCGGACCAGTTCCTCGCAGCTTTCCATGGCCAGGTAAGGGTTGATCGCCGAGGAACCGTAGCCGATGAGCGCGGCCACGTGGTGGACCTCGCGCACGTCGCCGGCTTCGACCACCAGTGAGGTCTTGGTCCGGTTGGCGCTCTTGAGCAGGTGGTGGTGAACGGCACTGGTCAGCAGCAGGGACGGGATGGGCGCCCACTGCGCGTTCGAGTCACGGTCGGACAGGACGATGTACTGGATGCCCCGGTTGATGGCGCTGGAGACCTGCTCGCAGATCTCGGTGAGCCGTGCCCGCAGGGAGGCCTCACCGCCCTCGGGCCGGTACAGACCGCGGACCTTCATGGCGATGCGTTCGCCGTCGCTGTTGGACATGTTGGCGATCTTCGCCAGTTCGTCGTTGTTGATCACCGGAAAGCTCAGACCCACCTGCTTGGCGTGCACCTGCTTGGTAGTCAGAAGGTTGCCGTTGGGGCCCAAGGACGCCCGCAGCGAGGTGACGAGTTCCTCGCGGATGGAGTCCAGTGGCGGGTTGGTGACCTGCGCGAAGGACTGCACAAAGTAGTCAAACAGGAGCCGTGGTCGCTTGGACAGCACGGCCACCGGAGTGTCGGAGCCCATCGCACCGAGCGGTTCGGCTCCGGCCTTCGCCATCGGTCCGAGGAGGATCCGCAGCTCTTCCTGCGTGTACCCGAAGGTGCGCTGGCGCCGGTTGATGGAGGCCTTGGTGTGTAGGACGTGCTCGCGTTCGGGGAGGTCCTTCAGGAGCAGCAGGTTGTCCTTGACCCATTCGCCCCACGGATTGGCGGAGGCGACCTGCGCCTTGATTTCCTGGTCCTCGATCACCCGTCCGGCTTCGGTGTCCACGAGGAACATCTTGCCTGGGGACACGCGGCCCTTGTGCACCACCTTGGAGGGTTCGATGTCGATGACTCCCACCTCGGAGGCGAGGACCACCAGACCGTCCTCCATCACCCAGTAGCGGGCGGGGCGGAGGCCGTTGCGGTCCAGGACCGCCCCCACCAGGGTGCCGTCGGTGAAGGACACGGCTGCGGGGCCGTCCCACGGTTCCATGAGCATCGAGTGGTACTGGTAGAACGCACGGCGGGCGGGATCCATCGTGGCGTGGTTCTCCCACGCCTCAGGGATCATCATCATGATCGCGTGGGTGATGGGCCGGCCGGAGAGCATCAGCAGCTCGGCGACCTCGTCGAACGATGCCGAGTCGGAGGCTCCGGGGGTGCAGATGGGGAACAGTTCCTCGGGGTCGTCGCCGAGGAGGCTGTTGGACAGCTGCGACTGGCGTGCGCGCATCCAGTTCCGGTTGCCCTTGACCGTGTTGATTTCGCCGTTGTGGGCGATGGTCCTGAACGGCTGGGCGAGAGGCCAGGAGGGGAAGGTATTGGTGGAAAACCGGGAGTGCACGATGCCCAGCTTGGTCTTGAACCGGGGGTCGGACAGGTCCGGGTAGAACGGTTCCAGCTGCGCGGTGGTCAGCATGCCCTTGTAGACCATGGTCTTTGAGGACAGGGAGGGGAAGTAGACGCCGAGCTTGTTCTGGGCGCGCTTCCGCACTCTGAAGGCCAGCGCGTCCAGGTCGACCGGCGCAGCTGTACTTCCCGACGGGGCGCTGTCCGGAGACGCATTGTCCGAGGAGGACGCTCCGCCGGTGGGTGCCAGGAAGAGCTGCACGAAGTGCGGCATGCAGGCACGAGCCATGGCGCCCACGAGGTCGGCCTGGATGGGCACTTCGCGCCAGCCGAGGACGGTGAGTCCCTCGGATTCGGCGATCACTTCCAGTCCGGCGCGTGCGGTCTGTTCCTCGCGTCCCTCAGCGGGCAGGAACGCGGTCCCGACGGCGTACTGGCCAGCCGGGGGAAGGTCGAAGTCGACTACCGCGCGGAAGAACTCGTCGGGAACCTGGGTGAGCAGGCCGGCGCCGTCGCCGGTGCCCTCGTCGGCGCCCACTGCACCGCGGTGCTCAAGGTTGCGCAGCGCGGTCAGCGCATGATCGACGATGTCGTGGCCCGGTTCCCCGCGAAGGGTCGCGATGACGGCCAGGCCGCATGCATCCTTCTCGTTCTCCGGGTTATACAGTCCGGTGGCCTCGGGAATGTTGGAGAACCGGTCGAAGGGAGAGACGACGGTGGACTTGTCAGCACCGGGGGTGACCTCGGGGGTGACGTCGTCAACGATCGAGGCATCCTCGCCGTAACGGGTCGCTGACCCGTTGTCCGAGGTGTTGGTGGAAACGCCGGCGGTGGGGTTGCCGGAAGTGGGAGCATTCATAGGTAGTGTCCTTCCCCCAGAATGGAGCGTCGGGAGGGGACGGCCTTGGCCCCAGGTCTGCAGCCCGAGTGGGCTGCTCACTAAACAAACTTGTTATCAGAATTCTATGGCGTGACTGATGCTTCCCGGGAGGTTCCCGGAACAACGATTGCAGAACAACTGGGCACCTGAGGTACCCGCCATATCCGGTGCGCCTGGAGAGGGGTGTTCCGCCGGGGCGCCGGGGCCACGTCACTGTGGCGATGTGTCCAGTGTGGGCGGTGGCCCTGGACGCTAGGGTCGGGAGTCGTTCTCCCGCTTTGTCGGATCGGTGCTGTCCCGCTCGGAGAGAGGTTCATCACTACCGTTTGTTTCGACGAGATTACCACGGGTGGTGGATTTCGTTTCGTCTGTGTCGGCAATGTGGGTGTCGGTGGTGTCTTCCAGCGAATCCACTGCCGACGGTTCACGGCCTGGCAGGTACAGCGACGGCGTGTCGGCCCCCTTGCGTTTCGTACCGAGGTAGATGAGGACGGCGATGGCACCGACCAGGACCAGGATGCTGGTCCAGACGTTGAGCCGCTGGGTGACACCGAACAGGGTGACCAGTTCGGCGTCGTCGATGCGGAGGGCTTCGATCCAGACGCGGCCCGCCGTGTAGAAGGCAGCGTACGCCCAGAACATCATTCCGCCGCGGAGGCGGAACCGCTTGTCGATGAGCAGGAGCAGGGCGACGCCGGCGAGGTTCCACAGCATCTCGTACAGGAAGGTCGGGTGGAACAGGGTGTCCACGGGGACGCCGTCGGGGAAGTTGGCGTTCTCCGGGTCGATTTCCAGGCCCCACGGCAGGGTGGTGGGGGCGCCAAAAAGCTCCTGGTTGAACCAGTTTCCGAGCCGGCCCACCGCCTGCGCAAGCAGGATGCCCGGGGCGGCGGCGTCGGCGAAGGCGCTCAGCCGCACCCCGGACCGGCGGCAGCCGATCCAGGCGCCCACGGCACCCAGGGCGATGGCGCCCCAGATGCCCAGGCCGCCCTCCCAGATCCGCGGGATCCGCGACAGGTCGCCGTCGGGTCCGAAGTAGGCGTCGGGTGAGGAGATCACGTGGTAGAGCCGTCCGCCGAGGATGCCGAACGGGATGGCCCAGATGGCGACGTCCCAGATGACGTCCGGGTTGCCGCCGTAGCGCTTCCACCGGGATACGGTCAGCAGCAGGGCCAGGATGATCCCGGCAAGGATGCACAGGGCGTACGTGTAGAGGGTGAGCGGTCCAAGGCTGAAGGACGCCCACTCCGCCGGTGGGCTCGGGATACTGGCGGGAAGCGTCCCGATGGTGCTCACGATTCGCATGGGTTAGCTCTTTCCCGTTCCGCTGCTGAGGTCCTTGGTCAGTTCGGCGAGGGCGGGGACTCCGCCGTCGCGTAGGGCCGCCACCAGGGCGGTGCCCACGATCACGCCGTCCGCGTACGCGGCGATCTCCCGGACCTGGTCTGCGGAGGAAACGCCGAGCCCGACGCAGGCGCGTTCAGCGCCAGCACCGTGGGCGGCGTCGACGACGGCGCGGGCCGCGGAACTGACAGCGGTCCGGGCGCCGGTGACGCCCATGATGGAGACGGCGTAGACAAACCCGCGGCTGGCCGCGACCGTCCGTTCCATCCGCTCGTCGCTCGTGGACGGGGCGACGAGGAAGACCCGGTCCAGGCCAAACTCTTCGGAGGCGGCCAGCCATTCGGCGGCTTCGTCGGGGATCAGGTCGGGGGTGATCAGTCCTGCTCCCCCAGCCTCGTGCAGCCGACGGGCGAACTCGCGGACGCCGAGCTGCATGACCGGGTTCCAGTAGGTCATCACGAGCACGGCCGCGTCGGTGCGCTCCGTGATGCCCTTGACGATGTCGAAGACCTTCTCGACGGTGAACCCGTTCTGCAGGGCCTGCACCGTTGCTTCCTGGATTACCGCACCGTCCATCACCGGATCCGAGTAGGGGATGCCGATCTCGATCAGGTCCATCCCGTTCTCCGCCATGGCAACCGCCGCGTCGATGGTGGTCTGGACGTCGGGGAAACCGGCGGGCAAGTACCCGATCAGCGCGGCACGGCCGGCGTCGCGCGCACGGTCGATCGCGGCGGCCGACTTGCTGGTGGTCTGGGTGTTCACAGTTGTTCCCCGTCTTTTCCGATTTCGGATTCGGCGCTGTTGTCGGGCAGCAGGTCGAAGAATTCGGCGGCTGTCGCCACGTCCTTGTCGCCACGGCCGGAGAGGTTGATCAGGACGATCTTTTCCGACGGGTCGCCGCCCTCGGCGGCGAGGCGCTGCCCCACCTTGATGGCTCCGGCCAAGGCGTGGGCGGTTTCGATGGCCGGGATGATTCCCTCGCTGCGGCACAGCAGCTTGAATGCGTCCATGGCTTCGGCATCGGTGATCGGCTCGTAGCTGACCCGGCCGATGTCGGCCAGGTAGGCGTGCTCCGGGCCGACGCCGGGGTAGTCCAGTCCGGCGGAGATGGAGTGGGACTCGATGGTCTGGCCGTCGTCGTCCTGCATCAGGTAGGAGCGGGCGCCGTGCAGCACGCCGGGACGGCCCAGGGTGATGGTCGCGGCATGGCGTCCGGTTTCGACGCCGTCGCCGCCTGCCTCGAAGCCGTACAGTGCCACCTCGGGGTCGTCGAGGAACCCGTGGAACATACCGATCGCGTTAGACCCGCCGCCGATGCAGGCGCACACCGCGTCGGGCAGGCGGCCGGTTTCGGCCAGCACCTGCTCGCGGGCTTCCTCGCCGATGACCTCGTGGAAGTACCTAACCATTGACGGGAACGGGTGCGCTCCGGCGGCCGTGCCGAGGAGGTAGTGGGTGGTGTCCACGTTGGCCACCCAGTCGCGCAGGGCGTCGTTGATGGCGTCCTTGAGGGTCTGCGACCCGTTGGTGACCGGGACGACTGTGGCTCCGAGCAGTTCCATCCGGGCCACGTTCAGCGCCTGCCGGCGGCAGTCTTCGGCACCCATGTAGACGACGCACTCCAGGCCCATCAGGGCTGCGGCGGTGGCACTGGCGACTCCGTGCTGGCCCGCACCGGTTTCGGCGATGACGCGGGTCTTGCCCATCCGCTTGGCCAGGAGGGCCTGGCCCAGCACGTTGTTGATCTTGTGGGATCCGGTGTGGTTGAGGTCTTCGCGCTTGAGAAAGATCCGCACACCGCCTGCATGCTCGGAGAAACGCTTGGCCTCGGTCAGCAACGAGGGGCGCCCGGCGTAGGTGCGGTTCAGTTCCGCAACCTGGGCGGTGAACTCGGGATCCGCCTTGGCCTTCTCGAAGGTATCGGTGAGCTCGTCGAGGGCAGCGATCAGCGACTCGGGCATCCAGCGGCCGCCGTACTCACCGAAATAGGGGCCGGGCGCGTGGCGCAGGCTCCCCGTGGGGTTGAGCAGGCTCCCCGTGGGGTTGAGGAAGGCTTCTGCAGTACCTTCGGTGACCTCGGTGGGTCCGTTGGCTGCCTGGGGCGAATCGGTCATGAGCTTGCCTGTCCTGTCGTGGTGGTGTGCTGCGTGCCGGTGGCTAAGCGGTTGGCTGGTCCTGGAGGGCCAGTCGCGCGCTGCGGCCGGCGTCGAGGAACGCGGCGATCGTGTCCTGGGGATTGTCGTGCCGGACCAACGCCTCGCCGACCAGGATGGCGTCGGCTCCATCGGAGGCGAACCGTCCGACGTCGGCTGCGTCCCGCACTCCCGACTCGGCGATGATGAGCGTGCCCGCCGGGATACCGGCGGCCAGGGGGGCGAAGACCGACCGGTCAATGTCGAGCGTCTTCAGGTTCCGTACGTTGATGCCGACGATCTTGGCACCGGCCGCAACGGCCCGTTCCACCTCGTCAGCGGTGTGGGTTTCCACCAGTGCGTTCATGCCGAGTTGGTGGGTCAGTGCGAGGAAGCTGCGGAGCTCCTCGTCGGTCAGGGCTGCGACGATCAGCAGGACCAGGTCGGCGCCGTGGGCGCGGGCCTCCCAGATCTGGTATTCGTCGACGGTGAAGTCCTTGCGCAGCAACGGCAGGTCGACGGCGGCGCGCACAGCATCGAGGTCGGCCAGTGACCCGCCGAAGCGTCGCTGTTCGGTGAGGACGCTGACGACGGCGGCGCCTCCGTTCTCGTAGCGCACCGCCAGAGCCGCGGGGTCGGTGATGTCGGCCAGCGCTCCCTTGGAGGGGCTGCGGCGTTTCACCTCGGCGATCAGGGTGATCCCGGTGCCGTTACCGCGCAGGGCGGCGTAGGCGTCGCGGGGCGCGGGAGCCGAGGTGGCGTCGTCGCGCAGTTGCTCCAGCGGGAGCGCCGCAACACGGGGTGCGAGGTCCTCACGGACTCCCGCGATGATGTCGTCGAGAACGCTCACCTAGTCGTCTTTGCCCTTCAGCTTTGATCCGCCGACACCGTAGCCGGCGCGCTTCATGACGAGGCCCGCGCCGAGACCCACCACCATGACTGCAATGCCGATCCAGAACAGAACGGTCCCGGCGCCCATGTTCCCCTCGGTGCTGGCGAAGACATAAGCGAAGGACGACACTGCTGCGCCGACGAGCATGATCAGCACGCAGGTCCACGCCGCGGGGCTGTTGCCGTGGCCGATGGTCTCGTCATGCATTGATGCGTGGTTTTCCCGTGAATTTTCCGGGTGCTCCACGGAGGCGGTCCGGGTCGTTGCGTTGGCTGTGGCGTCTTTGGCCATGGTGACTCTCCTTGAAACTCGTCTGGTGTTCATTCTGCCATTAGTTAGGGGCGGCCGTGGTCTGCCGTGCTGGCTCAGGTGGTGGGATCTTTCCCCTTGGTGAGCTGGTCCCAGCTGTCGATCTCGTCCGAGTGGGCGGTCAACTTGCGCGCGGACGGGTTCTCGTCGGCGACCTTCTCGTACCGCTTGGACCGGTTCCAGCCGCGGCTGGCGAGGAGCATCCAGACCGCAGTCACTGTCAACAGGACGCCAGCAGCGGCGGCCAGCCAGGGGAACACAGTGAGCGCGAGGGTGGCACCGCTGCCAGTGCTGACACCGATTGCCTCGCCGATCGCCGGGGCAGCGGCCCCGGTGGGGTCTGCCACCACCAGCAGGCTGTTCCAGACGATCCCGACGCCGGCGATGAGCAGGATCGCCACCACCAGGATCCGCGCGATCCGGCCAGCGATGGAAACGGCCAGCGCCGCGGCCAGGGACACCAGCGCGAAGGCGGTGACGGCGGTGGCGGCGTCGCTGCCGGGGATGGTGAGGTTGGGGGTCTGGACGGCGTCCTGTGGCAGGATCACCGTCAGCCAGGTCTGGGTGGTGCTTGCGAACGCGAGCAGGGAGAACAGCACCGTGGCCAGAATCACAGTGCCTTTGCGCTGCCACGCACTCGGCGCCTTAGGTGTTGCGGAGGCCTTCGAGTGCCCGGAGGAGCTTGCCTGGCCGTCGGTGGTGCCCGGGTCGGTGCTCATGGGACCTCTACTTCCTCTAGCGCCTCGGCAGCGGTGACAGTCCTGAGACTGGAGGCGATCAGTGCCGCACGCAGCGGCGCGGCCGCCTTGTTGACGGTTTCCTGCGCCTCGTCTTCCAGGACGGAGTCAGCCACAATCCCGCCGCCGGCCTGCACGTAGGCCCGGCCGTCGCGGAGCAGTGCTGACCGGATGGCGATGGCTAGGTCCATGTCGCCGGCGAAATCGAGGTAGCCGACCACCCCGCCGTAGATTCCGCGGCGGTGGGGTTCCACCTCGTCGATCAGACGCAGCGCGCGGGGCTTGGGAGCGCCGGACAGGGTACCGGCGGGGAAGGTGGCGGCGAGCACGTCATACGCCGTCTTCGTGGGGGCCAGCGAGCCGACCACCGTCGAGACGAGGTGCATGATGTGGCTGAACCGCTCCACTTCCATGAACTGGGTGACGTCGACCGAGCCGGGCACACAGACCTTGGAAATGTCGTTGCGTGCCAGGTCGACCAGCATCAGGTGTTCGGCGCGTTCCTTCTCGTCGGCCAGCAGCTCGTCGGCGAGGGCCCGGTCCTGGTCCAGGGTGTGCCCGCGGGGGCGGGAGCCGGCAATCGGGTGGGTGATGACGTCCTTGCCGGTGACCGTGACGAGGGCCTCCGGGGAGGATCCGACGATCGAGTACTCCCGCCCGTCGGCGTCGGCCAGGCTGAACAGGTACATGTAGGGGCTCGGGTTGGTGTTCCGGAGCACCCGGTAGACGTCCAACGGGGACGCGTCGCAGTCGAGTTCGAACCGCCGGGAGATAACCACCTGGAACACGTCGCCGTCCACGATGGCCCGCTTCCCGCGCTCGATGGCGGCCAGGTACTTGGGCTTGTCCCAGCGTTCGTCGACGCGGGAAAGGAGTTCGGCGGTGTCCACCGACCCGTCCCGCAGCACGGAGACGGGCTGTTCGGCAGCTTCCCCCAGCTTGGTGAGCATGGCGCGGATCCGCTGAACGGCGTCGTGCCAGGCTTCATCCACCCGGTCGCTGGAGCCGTCGAAGTTGATCGCGTTCGCGACGAGGGTGAGGGTGCCCTCGGAGTTGTCATGCACGGCCATGTCGGTGACCAGGCACATCGCCAGCTCGGGCAGCAGCAGATCGTCCTCGGGTGGGCTGGTCAGCCGCTCCCAGTGGCGGACCGATTCCCAGCCGATGAAGCCCACCAGACCCGAGGTAAACGGCGGCAGGTTATCGAACCGGGGGGTGCGCAGCGCCTCGATGGTCTGGCGGAGCGCCTCGACCGGGCTGCCGGTGGTGGGGACACCTGCCGGCGGCTCCCCCAGCCAGTGCGCCTCGCCGTCGAGGCTGGTCAGGGTGGCGCGCGAGTGGGCGCCGATGAACGAGTACCTGGACCACACGCCGCCGACCGCCGCGGATTCCATCAGGAATGTACCGGGCTGGCCGTCAGCGAGCTTGCGGTAGATGGCGATGGGGGTGTGGGCGTCCGCGAGCACCTTCAGATGGACGGGCACCACGCGGCGGTCCCTGGCGAGTTCGCGGAACTCTTCAAGGCTGGGGCTGATGACTCCAAGTTCCTGCATAACGGTGTGTGCTCTTTCAGCTGGCGGTGGGAAACGTCACGGTGGGCGGCGCGTGGGCCGCTAGTGGGAGGTGTCGGGACCGGTGACCACGGCGAGGTCCCTGCCGTCGAAGCAGGTCCGGGTGCCAGTGTGGCAGGCGGCGCCCACCTGGTCGACGCGGATGAGGAGGGCGTCGCCGTCGCAATCGATGGCCGCCGACTTGACCCACTGGATGTGGCCCGAGGTGTCGCCCTTGCGCCAGTAGGCGTTCCGGGACCGGGAGAAGAAGGTGACCCGACCAGTGGTGAGGGTGCGGTGGACAGCCTCGTCATCCATCCAGCCGAGCATCAGGACCTCCCCCGAATCGTGCTGCTGGATCACCGCTGCGACCAGCCCAGCGGGGTCGCGTTTGAGGGCAGCAGCGATCTGCGGATCAAGGGCTGAGCCGGTGGAAGAATCGGGCGTTGACGGGGTATCGGTCTGTGATGGCATCACCGTCAATTCTATCGCGACACCAGCTGGCCAGCTGACGGACGGTTGAGTGCTTCAGGGTGGTGCGGCGCGGCGGTTCCCCGTGCCAAGAAGCACCGGATCTGCTAGTTTCAGCAGTGATGCAATATGTAGAACCTTCCCGCGAAGTCCTGGCCGAAACGCTTCTCGCAGCAGGGCCCCATTCGCCGACGCTGTGCGATGGCTGGCAGGCCAAAGAGCTCGCCGCCCACCTTTACCTGCGGGAACATCGACCGGCAGTTGGCCTTGCCATGGTCATCAAGCCCCTGGCCGCCGTGTCCGACAAGTCGGTCCGCAAACTCGCCGCCAAGGCGGAGTCAGTTGAGGGTTTCAAGAAGCTGGTCGACGATTTCCTCGCCGGGCATCCCTTCTACTCCCCGCTGAAGCGGTCCAAGTCGCTGGATGCCAGCGCCAACCTGATCGAATACTTCGTCCACACCGAGGACGTCCGTCGCGCACGGAGCCGGTGGGCGCCGCGCGCCCTGGACGAGGATTACTCGAACGCGCTCTGGGACGAACTGATCAAACGCGCCGCGATTCTCTACCGTGGGGTGGACCTGGGGATTGTGCTGGTGCGCTCCGACGGGCTGCGTCATGTCGCGAAACGAGCGCCCGTGTCCGTCGCCATCAAGGGCGATCCCGGCGAGCTCCTGATGCACGCCCACGGCCGGACCCGCCACGCCCTCGTCACGTTCGAGGGCCAGCCCGACGCCGTCGCGCTGCTGGACAGCGCCGAAGTCGGCCTGTAGCCACCCGCCTGGCTAACCGCTTCCTCCGAACGTAACCCTCCGCCGTCGGGCACATTTGTGCACATGTGGCGGGTGCGAAGGCTCGTGAGGGTGCCGCCGTCGGGCACTTTGTGCACGTGTGGCGGGTACCCACCCTTGCGAGACGCCGCCGTCGGACAGGTTGTGCACGTGTGGCGGGTTGCAAGGGCCCTCACCCGCCACAGCTGCACGAACGGTAGGGGGAACCCGCCACAGCTGCACAGAAGATGGCAGCGTCGGGAAGCCCGCCGACCCGCCCGTTCAGGTGGGAGGGCTCACTGGCCCACCCAAGCACCAAATCCCAGCTATCGGACGGGGAAGCCCGCGTCGCTGATGGCCTTCTTGACCTGGGCGATGGCGTCCAGCGGCCCGAAGTGGAACACCGACGCCGCCAGCACCGCATCGGCACCGGCCTGGACGGCAGGCGGGAAGTGCTCCGGCAAGCCGGCCCCGCCGGAGGCGATCAGTGGAACCTTCACTGCCGCCCGCACCGCACGGATCATCTCCAGGTCGAACCCGGCCTTGGTGCCGTCAGCGTCGATCGAGTTGAGCAGGATCTCGCCCACCCCACGGTCGGCAGCCTCGCGGGCCCACTGCACTGCGTCGATCCCGGTGCCCTGCCGGCCGCCATGCGTCGTGACTTCATAGCCCGACGGCGTCCCGCCGCCCGGCACGCGCCGGGCATCGAGCGACAGCACCAGCACCTGTGATCCGAAGTGGCTGGTGATTTCGTCGATCACCTCGGGCCGGCTGACAGCCGCCGTGTTGATCGAGGCCTTGTCCGCGCCGAAGCGCAGCAGCTTGTCGACGTCGGCGATCCCGCGCACTCCCCCGCCGACGGTCAACGGGATGAAGACCTCCTCGGCGGTGCGCGCGACGACGTCGAACGTGGTGTCCCGGTTGCCGGAGGACGCGGTCACGTCGAGGAAGGTCAGTTCGTCGGCGCCGGCCCGGTCGTACCGGTGCGCGAGCTCCACCGGGTCACCGGCGTCGCGCAGGTCGGCGAAGTTGACGCCCTTCACCACGCGGCCGGCGTCGACATCGAGGCACGGGATGACGCGAATGGCTACACCCATGGCTGCCGTCCTAGACCCTGCAGGCGTGGATGGTGCTGACGAGGATGGCGCGGGCGCCGAGCTCGTACAGCTCGTCCATGATCCGGTTGGTGTGGGTGCGCAGCACCATCGAGCGGACGGCCACCCAGTCGGAGTCGCGGAGCGGCGAGACCGTCGGGGATTCCAGGCCGGGGGTCAGCGCGGCTGCGGCGTCGACGAGGTCCTTGCGGATGTCGTAGTCCATCAGCACGTACTGGCGTGCCACGAGAACACCCTGCAGCCGACGGATCAGCACATCGAGGCCGGCCGGCGTGTCTCCGCTGCGGCCGATCAGGACGGCCTCGCTGCGCAGGATCGGGTCGCCGAAGATTTCCATTCCGGCGGCCTTGAGCGTGTTGCCGGTCTCGACGACGTCGGCGATCGCGTCGGCGACGCCCAGACGCACCGAGGATTCCACCGCACCGTCGAGGCGCACCACTGTGGCGTCCACTCCGTGGTCGGCGAGGAAACGGCGCAGCAGCCCGTCATAGCTGGTGGCCAACCGCTTGCCGTCGAGCTGGGCGACGTTGCTGAAGTGCCCGACCGGGCCGGCGAACCGGAAGGTCGAGGCGCCAAACCCGAGGGTCAGGCGCTCCTCGGCGTCGACGTCGGCGTCAAGGAACAGGTCGCGGCCGGTGATGCCGACGTCGAGTGTTCCAGCGCCCACGTACACGGCGATGTCGCGGGGGCGGAGGAAGAAGAACTCGACCCCGTTGTCGGGGTCTTCGAGGACCAGTTCGCGGGTGTCGCGGCGCTGGCGGTAGCCGGCCTCGGCGAGCATGGCGGAGGCTGATTCGGACAGGGCGCCCTTGTTGGGGACTGCTACACGAAGCATGGAGGTTTTCTTTCGCTGAAGGTTCGAAGGGAGGTCTGCTGCTGGGGCACCTGGATCCTGGCGGAATGGTGCCTAGAGATGCTTGTACACGTCGTTCAGCGTCAGACCCTTGGCGATCATCAGGACCTGCAGGTGGTAAAGCAGCTGGGAGATTTCCTCGGCGGCTGCCTCATCGGATTCGTACTCGGCGGCCATCCACACCTCGGCGGCCTCCTCGACCACCTTCTTGCCGATGCCGTGGACGCCGGAGTCGAGTTCGGCGATGGTCCGCGACCCGTCCGGGCGGTCGATGGCTTTGGCGCTGAGTTCAGCGAAGAGGGATTCGAAGCTTTTCACACTGCCAACGTTACTGGGTTGGCGGCATTGAGCCTCATTCGGTGGGTTAGGTGTGACAAAGCTCTATCCCTGCCAGCTGTCCAGGACGGCGGCGGTGGTCAGCGCGGCGGCCACCGACTCGTAGCCCTTGTCCTCGCTGGACCCGGGCAGACCCGCACGGTCCAGGCCCTGCTGTTCCGTGTCGCAGGTCAGGACGCCGAACCCTACCGGGATGCCGGTGCGGACACTGACGTCGGTCAGGCCTGAGGTGGCCGCCTGGCACACGTAGTCGAAGTGCGGGGTGCCGCCGCGGATGACGACGCCGAGGGCCACCACCGCGTCGAAGTGCGGTGCCAGCCGGGCGGCGGCGACGGGTAGTTCAAAACTCCCTGGAACCCTGACCACTGTGGGTTCGATGCCTGCATCTTTCGCGGCGCGGAGGGCGCCGTCGAGCAGCCCGTCCATGATCTCGGTGTGCCAACTGGCGGCGACGACGGCGAGCCGCAGAGGGCTCACCCCGGACAGGTGGCTGAGGTTCAGGGTGGGTGCGCCGTGGCCGCTCATGGTGTGTCTCTTTCCTGCAGTAACTAGTCGGTGATGCGTTGTCAGTACTGGTTGATTGCTCGTGACCGCCGGATCAGCTTTGCTGGAGCCCGTGGTCTTCGAGGAGGGTCAGCCGGTGGTTGAGCCGGTCGCGCTTCGTTTGGAGGTACCGCTGGTTCTCGGCCCGCGCCGGCACCTCGGAGGGCACCATGGCGGTGACCTCGATGCCGTGGAGCTGGAGCTTGTCCCGCTTCTCCGGGTTGTTGCTGAGCAGTCGTATCGACTGCAAACCGAGCTGGTGAAGGATCGCTGCTGCCGCCTGGTAATCCCGCGAGTCCACGGGGAGTCCGAGCTGCTCGTTGGCTTCGATGGTGTCTGCGCCGGTGTCCTGCAGCGCGTAGGCGCGGATCTTGTTGGCGAGGCCGATGCCCCTGCCTTCCTGGCCGCGCAGGTACAGCACGGTGCCGCCCTGCTCGGTGATGAGCTGCAGGGCCTGCTCCAGCTGCTCGCCGCAGTCGCAGCGGAAGGAGGAAAAGACGTCACCGGTCAGGCACTCGGAATGCAGCCGGACCAGGGGTACAGTGCCGTTCTGGTTCGCCTGGCCGTTCCCGACCGCGGAGAGGCTGAGATGCTCCACCCCAGTTACCTCGTCCGTCCAGGCCTGGGTGGTGAAGGGTCCGAAGGCGGTCGGGAGGGTTACCACCGGCCCGCCGGTGACGTTGGAGGGGGGCACGTTGGAGCCGGTCAGGTTGGAGGTCGTCACATCGGAAGTGGTCATCGCAGGTCCTTTTCTGCAGCGGGTGTAGTGGGTGCGGTGTGTTCAGCCTGCCCGGCGGCTGTGTAGCTGAGCAGGTCCTTGATCGAGATCAGGGGCAGGCCGTGCACATCGGCGAAGTCACGCAGTGCGGGTAGTCGCATCATGTGACCTTCGTCGTGGACCACCTCGGCGATGACCGCCGCGGGTTCCAGACCGGCGAGGGCACACAGTTGCAGGCCCGCCTCGGTGTGTCCGGGGCGTTCACTGACCCCGCCGGGTGCCCCGCGCAACGGGAACAGATGCCCCGGCCGCGTGAGGTCGGCCGCCGTCGTCGTCGGATCGGCGAGCAGGCGAGCAGTTCGGGCCCTGTCTGCGGCGCTGATGCCGGTGGAGACCCCCACGGCCGCGTCGCAGGACACCGTGTACGCGGTGCCCTTGGCGTCTTCGTTGACGGCGGTCATCGGCGGCAGCAGCAAACGGTCAGCCACCTCTCCGGAGATGGGGACACAGAGGACGCCCGAGGTGTAGCGGACGGTCCAGCCGACCAGCTGTTCGGTGGCGAACTGGGCGGCGAAGATGATGTCGCCCTCGTTTTCGCGGCGCTCGTCGTCGACGACGACGACGGCCCGGCCAGCGGCCATCGCCGCCACCGCAGCGGGGACGGTGTCGAGCCGGATGGGCTGGGCCGCAGGTTCGGTGTCGTGGGTGGTCATGACAGGGGCTCGACGATCGCTGGCGGGACCGTGGGCTTGCTGACCGCGGGTTTCTGGATGGGCAGAGACTGGGTGTTCGGCGACTGCCAGGCGGGCAGCATGAAGCTCATCAGCCGCTCCGCGTACTTGGCGAGCACATCCATTTCCAGGTTCACCGAGTCGCCCGGCTGTTTCACACCGAGGTTCGTCTCCCGCAGGGTGGTCGGAATCAATCCCACCTCGAACCAAGGGTCAGGGGCGGAGGCTGCACTGACGGCGCTGATGGTGAGGGAAACGCCGTCGACGGTGACTGACCCCTTCTCTGCCGCGTACCGGGCCAGCCGGGTGGGAAGGCCGAACCGCAGCCGGTGCCAGGCGCCCTGGTTCTCACGCTCCAGCAGGGTTCCGATGCCGTCAACGTGGCCCTGGACAACGTGTCCGTCCAGCCGTCCGGTCGCCGGGACGCATCGTTCCAGGTTCACGGCGCTGCCGGGAGCGAGCAGACCGGTGGTGGTCCGGAGCAGGGTCTCCCCCATCACGTCGACCACGATCCTGCCCTCGTCGACGCTGGTCGCGGTGAGGCAGACGCCGTTGACGGCAATAGACCCGCCGAAGCCCAGATCCTGTCCGGTGGTGGGCGCGTCGAACACGAGGACGGCGCTTGTCTGGTCTGCCGCGACCTCAAGTGAGACAACACTGCCCTTTTCGGCGACTATTCCTGTGAACATGTGCTGGTTCCTTTGCTGCTGGTGATCGTTCGGTGAGAAGACTTCGGTGGTGCCGGCGTGCTGGGCCCGTCGTCGGCCGGGACCGGACTGAGGTGGAGACGGACGTCGCTGCCGCACTGGCTGATCGCCGCGCCGCCATGGGGATCGAGCGCCCACCTGCTGGCGTCCTGCAGGGACCCGATCCCGAGGCCCTGGATGGCCGGGGTGCCGGTTCCGAGGAGCAGGGGCGCCTGGTAGATAAACAGTTCGTCCACCAGTCCCGCGGCGAGGAAGGCGGTGGCGATGGTGGGGCCGCCCTCGATCATCAGGTGGCCGACGCCGTCGTCGTACAGGTGCTTCACCACTTCCCACGGATCGCGGGTAGCGAGCTGGACGAAGTTTCCGGCGCGGATCGCGGCGTCGTCGGGGACGGCGCGCAGGCCCATCGCCACCCGCAGGGGCTGCCGCACGGCGTTTGTGCCGTCGGCGTGCCGTGCCGACAGCCGGGGGTCATCGGCAAGCACGGTGCCGGTGCCGACGAGCACAGCGTCGGCACGGCGTCGGATCGCGTGCCCGTCGCTGCGTGACTCGGGGCCGGTGATCCACTGGCTGGTGCCGTCGGTGGCTGCGACGCGGCCGTCGAGGGTCTGGGCGGTCTTGAGCGTGATGAATGGCCGGCGTGAACTGGTGGCGGCACGCCAGCGATGGTTCAGGAGCTGTGCCTCATCGGCGAGCAGCCCGCCCACAGTATCGACGCCTTGGGTGCGGAGCCAGCTCCCGCCACCGGAGGCGGGGCCGTGGTCGTCGTGGGCGGCGAAGACCACGCGGGCGATACCCGCGGCAACGATGGCCTGGGTGCAGGGTCCGGTGCGGCCCGCATGGCTGCAGGGTTCGAGGGTGCAAACGAGGGTGCACCCGGTCAGGTCAGCGCGCTGTGCCCGGGCGTCGGCAAGGGCTGCGATTTCCGCGTGCGGTGTGCCGGCGCCCTGATGGTAACCGGTTCCAATAACCCGCTGCTGTTCGTCAAGGATGACCGACCCCACCAGGGGGTTGGCGCCGCGGACACCGCGGCCCGCGAGGTCGAGGGCGCGCTGCATCGCTGTCGTTTCGGCGTCCGGTGCCGCGGCCGGGTCGATGTGGGTCATGGCGGTCACCGGAGTGTGGGGTCTGGTAGCAGGACGTCGACGCGGGGTTTGGTCTCCCGGGCGCGCATCCAGACGAAGAAACCGATCAGGGTGAAGATCCCGTAGAACAGGTACATGAAGGCGGTGGCGTAGTAGCCGGCGCTGAACAGCAGGGGCACCCCGACGACGTCGACGGCCACCCAGATGAGCCAGAACTCGACCCACCCCTTGGCCATGCCGATGGTGGCGAGGAGCGATCCGACGAACGTCCAGGCGTCTGCCCACACCGGTTCGTAGGAGCCGAGCATCCGGAAAAGGGGTGTGATCGCGACGGTGCCGAGGATCATGCCAGCGACCAGGCCGATCCGTGCGCGGGTGGGAGCCCACCGCGGCGTGATGGCGTGGCCGTCGGGCTGGGCGCTGGCACGCCACTGTCGCCAGCCGTAGACGGCGACGGCGATGAACATGATCTGGCGGCCGGCCTGTCCCAGGAGGTTGGCGGCGTCGGCCCCGCCAAAGAAGGAACCGAGGAAGACGGTGAGGAGGAGCAGGTTTCCGACGATGCCGACGGGCCAGGCCCACAGTTTCCTGCGCATCCCGCCGAGTGCGCTGAGCAGCCCGAAGACGTTGCCGATCACCTCGCGGAGCAACAGCGAGCTACCGGCAACAGGGATCTGAGCGTCGAACAACCACCTCAGAAAATCCATGTCGTCCCCTTGTCTTGAGCGGTATGCTCCGGGGTACGACAGGAACGGCCAGTGCCGGTGACGGCGCGATAAGGCGCCAGCAAACCAGCACAGCCGAGGCTGCACATGCTTCTCCCATCCAGACTTTAACTGTCGGTGCCGGAATTTCACCGGCTCAACCGGCCACGCCAGCGCGGTAGCACTGACAGCGGACGGGTCGCGGACTATAACCGCCGGTTCGGAATTACACCGACCCCGGAGCATGTTTGTGTGTATCAGTATTTCATAACCGGATTAAGCGTGTGTCCATTCCCGTCACATTCCATAACGTGCACAATCCGTCCCGGTTCGCTAATCCCGCCGTTCGGGTTCACGCCGGTTCGTGCATTCGGGTTCGTGTCACCGGGGTTCGCGCCGGTTCACGCCCATGGCGTTGACGCGCGCACTGCGTTGTCAGGCTTGCCCGCTTCGGTGATGGAAGGTGCTTGAATCTTTAGAAAGGTGGTGGGGTTTCAGGGAGAGGCGCCGGTGGTGGGTCTGGTCGGGTGAGGTAGGTTTCGCCGGCGGGTGAGATGGCGATGATCATTCCGGGTTCGGGTTGTCGGTAGTGCCAGTAGCCTTCGGATTTGAGTTTGTGGTGGCGTTTACACAATGCCGCCAAATTGCCGTAGCTGGTTTTCCCGCCGTGTGACCAGGGTGTGGTGTGGTCGAGTTCGCAGAACACCGCCAACCGGTTACACCCCGGATGCCGACACGTCCGATCCCGCACCCTGACCGCATCTTGCAGGTCCTTCGGAACCCGGTAGGTGGTGGCATCGGCCCCAAGCCTCGCCCCGGTGAACGGGTGGGTAAGAATCCTTGTGAACGAGGGGGCATGCCCGGCGAGTCTCCGGGCGGTCTCGGGGTCAATCGGCCCGTACCCTTCCAACTCTCCCGGCGCGTCCCCGCCGAGGAGGGTCATCACCGGGACGGTCACGAACACCTTCGCCTGCACACCCCAATAGGAGGCGCCGCTGTCGTTAGGTTCCGTGGGGTTACTGTAGCCGTCAGCTATGTGCCCGGTGGCACCGGCGCTGGTGAGGACGTCTGCCAGGACGTCAGCCCGCAATTGGGCGAGCGTACGAGACTCGTCGGGGCCCTGTAGGTGGCGGGCTGCGGTGTCGACGCGGTGGAAGATCCCGGCAGCCTGATCCACGGGTAGGTAGGCTTCCAGCCAGGCCATCCCATCCCGCTGCGGGGTCAACTGCACCAGCCTCCCCTGCACCGCCTTCGCATGCCGGACACTGATCGACTCCGGATGCAATCGCTCCCGCAACCGCCGCGCCTGATAACAGAACCGGGTCACCGTCGTTTTGCCCGCCATCCCCACCAGACGCTGCTCGAACGCCGCCGTCACCGCGGGCACCAGGTCAGGGATGCCGGTGGCCTCCTCCACCACCGCCCACGCATGCCGCTTCGAGAGCTTCCCGCCCTCCAACGCGGCCAACGCCACCCGGTAATGCCGGGTCAACAACTCACTGTGCTCAATCAGTGACCCCGCAGACCGCTCCGGAACACGCAACGCAGCACCAATCTCGGACTCCGTCACCATCCGGGCATACCCCAACCGCCCCGCCGGACCCGCCGACTCGGCCGTCAAATCCGCAATCCGGGTGACAACCTTGGCCTCCTGCGCATCTGCCCACGACCGCAACTCGGCCAGATCCTTCAACGCATCAACGGCTTCGGAATGATCCAACTCCCCCACCGGGGTCAGCCCCAGCCATCCCGTCAACGCCGGCGGCCCGTCGCTGGCGCGCTCCCGCCCAGACGATCCGCCAGCACCCACACCGGGAACACCAGTGAAGACGCCCGTATCACCCACGGGAGCCGCCCAGAACGCCTCGCCACCCAACGGCCCATCAGCCCCATACCTGGCCGAGCCAGGACCAGCTTCACCCGGCGCCCCCGCAGAAGCATCCCCGGCCCCGCCATCCGCGGCCGGATCAGACCCGAATCCGGGAAGAAATCCCGTCCCAGCAGAAGAAGCGTTGGGGCTTTTCATATCTCAAGTCCATCACCCGCCACCCCCAAAATAAGGGTCACAAAAGAGGATCTCGAGAAAGTTTCTCCAAGTTTTTCCGGCGTAATCGAGGGCCCCGAAAGCTCCTTAAACACACCCGCCGAGGAGCGAGGTCGGGTGGACCCAGGAGCGCTGGGCCCGCCAGATCCAACTCCTCGGCGGGGGGTTTGAGGGGAGCAGCCCCTCAGTGAGCGTGAAAGACTAGTTCTTCTTCTCCGGCTTGAAGTCCACTCCGGCTTCCTTGCGCTGCTGCGCGGTGATCGGGGCCGGCGCCGCAGTCAGCGGATCGAACCCGCCACCGGACTTGGGGAACGCGATGACGTCGCGGATTGACTCGGTACCGGCCATCAGTGCAACGACGCGGTCCCAGCCGAACGCGATGCCGCCGTGAGGGGGCGCGCCGTACTTGAATCCCTCGAGCAGGAAGCCGAACTTCTCCTGCGCGTCCTCCTGGCTGATGCCCATGACCGAGAAGACCCGTTCCTGAACGTCACGCTGGTGGATACGGATCGAGCCGCCGCCGATTTCGTTGCCGTTGCAGACAATGTCGTAGGCGTAGGCCAGAGCGGTCTCGGGATCCTTGTCGAAGGTGTCCATGTACTCGGGCTTCGGGGAGGTGAAGGCGTGGTGCACGGCCGTCCAGGCTCCCCCGCCGACGGCGACGTCGCCCGCCGCGACAGCTGCCGACGCCGGTTCGAACATGGGTGCGTCAACCACCCAGACGAAGGCCCACGCGTTCGGGTCGATCAGGCCGGTACGGTGGCCGATCTCCACGCGCGCTGCACCGAGCAGTGCCCGGGACGGGGTCTTCTCCCCGGCCGCGAAGAAGATGCAGTCGCCCGGGTTGGCACCGACGGCGGAGGGCAGGCCCTCGCGCTCGGCGTCGGTGAGGTTTTTCGCGACGGGACCGCGGAGGCTGCCGTCGTCGTCGACCAGGACATACGCGAGACCCTTGGCACCGCGCTGCTTGGCCCATTCCTGCCACGCGTCGAGCTGGCGGCGCGGCTGGGAAGCACCGCCGGGCATGACGACGGCGCCGACGTAGGGTGCCTTGAAGACACCGAACTCAGTGTCCTTGAAGAACTCGGTGAGCTCGGTCAGCTCAAGCCCGAACCGCAGGTCGGGTTTGTCGGAACCGAACCGTGCCATCGCGTCGGCGTAGGTCATCCGCTGGATGGGGGTGGGGATCTCGACGTCGATCAGCTGCCAGAGTGCCTTCACCAGGTTTTCGCCCAGGGCAATGATGTCGTCCTGCTCCACGAAGCTGGCTTCGATGTCGAGCTGGGTGAACTCAGGCTGGCGGTCCGCGCGGAAGTCCTCATCGCGGTAGCAGCGGGCAATCTGGTAGTACTTTTCAAAGCCGCCCACCTGGAGCAGCTGCTTGAACAGCTGCGGGGACTGGGGCAGGGCGTACCAGGACCCGGGTGACAGGCGGGCCGGGACCACGAAGTCGCGGGCACCCTCGGGGGTGGACCGGGTCAGGGTGGGGGTCTCGATTTCGACGTACCCGTCCTGGTGCAGCAGTTCGCGGGCCACCCGGTTCGCCTCGGAGCGGAGGCGGAGGTTGGCGTTCGGCGCGGGCCGGCGCAGGTCGAGGTAGCGGTGCTTGAGGCGGGCTTCCTCGCCGACCTCCACGTGCTCATCGATCTGGAACGGCAGCGGGTCGGAGGTGTTGAGGATGGTCACTGTCTCGGCGATCACTTCAATGCCGCCGGTGGCCAGTGCGGGGTTCTCGTTGCCCTCGGGCCGCTTCTCGACGGAGCCGGTGATCTGCAGGACGTACTCGTTGCGCAGCCCGTGGAACACTTCCTCCTCACGGACCACCACCTGGGCGAAACCTGAGGCGTCGCGCAGGTCGAGGAATGCGACACCGCCGTGATCTCGGCGGCGGGCTACCCAGCCTGCCAGGGTGACGGTGTGTCCAATGTGCTCGGTCCGCAGTGAACCGAGGTCATGTGTGCGCAGCACAGCATTCCTTCCGGGTGGGGGGCACGGGGCAGAAAAGCGCTACCCGCGTATGAAAAGATCGTCTCGTTCGAGTTTACCGGTGATACCGGGACCCACCCGCCACGGCAGGGGAACCACATGGCCATGAGTAACCCACCAGGGCTTCGGCGGCAGCTGGGCGGCTTCGACGCCACCACCGTGGGCATCGGTTCGATGATCGGCGCCGGCGTGTTTGTGGTGTTCGCGCCTGCGGCCGCGTCGGCGGGCACCTGGCTGCCGGTGGCGGTCGCGATCGCCGGTTTCGTCGCCTACTGCAATGCCGCAGCGTCGGCGCAGCTCGCCGCGGTCCACCCGCACAGCGGTGGAACCTACGTCTACGCGCGCCGCCAGCTCGGCCCATGGCCCGGGTTTGTCGCTGGCTGGAGTTTCGTGACGGGCAAGATCGCCTCCTGCGCGGCGATGGCCCTGACGTTTGGGCTCTATGCGGCACCCGGATTCGAGACCGCTGCTGCGGTTGCGGCGGTGGTGGGCCTGACAGTCGTGAACCTGCTCGGGGTTACCCGCACCGCGCTGATGACCCGCATCATCGTGTCCCTGGTGGTCCCGGTCCTGGCGTTCGTGGTGGTCGCAGCCTTCGCCGCACCCCCACCGCCCGACGCCGTCGGGTTGCCCACCACCTGGCTCGGCGTCCTGCAGGCCGCCGGGTTGCTGTTTTTCGCCTTCGCCGGGTACGCGCGGATCGCCACCATGGGCGAAGAGGTCTGGGATCCGCGCCGCAACATCCCGGCCGCGATCTTCGGGTCGCTCGGGTTTACCCTGGTGCTATACCTGCTGCTGTCTATCGGCCTGCTCCGCGCACTCGGCCCGACGACGCTCGCCACCTCCGCTGCACCCCTTCGGGAGGTCTTCGCCGCCTCCACCTCGGGGATCCCGACGACCGCGGTCACGGTAGCTGCTGCCCTCGCCAGCCTGGGGGCCCTGCTGGCTCTCATCGCAGGAGTCGGCAGGACCACGCTGGCCATGGCGCGCGAGGGGGACCTCCCCCGGGCGCTAGCCGGAATCTGGGAGCGCTTCGGCGTCCCCTATGCCGCTGACCTGGCGACCGCCGTCGTCGTCATCGTCCTGCTCCTGACCACCGACGTGTTGACGGTGGTGGGCTTCTCCAGCTTCGGGGTGCTGATCTACTACGCGATCGCTAACCTGTCGGCGTTCACCCTCACCGAGCGGCCGTGGCATTCCCCGCGGGCGCTGAACGTGGTGGGTTTCTGTGGGTGCGTGCTGTTGGCGCTCACCCTGCCAGCGACCTCGGTCGTCATGATGGTCGCCGTGCTGGCGGCAGGAGTCCTGGGCCGCGCCGTCGTCCTCGGGATACGACGACGGCGAGCCTAGTCACTGCGCGGGGAGGACCCGGGCCTGCCGCCTAGCCGTCAGCGCGAAGCACGGTCGGCACCAGGTCAGCCGCTGGCGGTGACCAGGTGTCCGGGTCCGCGGGTTCCTGGGCGCCGGTGCGGATGTCCTTGACCTCGTGGGTGCCGTCCGCTGCGGTGAACCAGACGAACGGGATCCCGCGCCGGTCAGCGAACTTGATCTGCTTGCCGAACTTGTCGGCTGAGGCTGCCACCTCGGCCGAGATGCCGCGGCCCCGCAGGGAGGCGGCAATGTCTTGAGCGGCGGACCACGAGCTATCGTCAGTCAACGAGATCAGGACAGCGGTGGGAACCTGTCGGGACACAGCAGTGAAATCCTGGCTGAGGATCCGCGACACCAGCCGGGTGACGCCGATCGATAGACCCACCCCGGGGAAGGTCCTGTTGCCCTTGGCTGCCAGGCTGTCGTAGCGGCCGCCTGAGCAGATGGACCCCAGGGACTCATGTCCATTGAGGACAGTTTCGTAGACGGTGCCGGTGTAGTAGTCCAGACCGCGGGCGATGCTCAGGTCGGCAACCACCCGGCCTGGCGCCCGCTTCGACGCCTCAGCGATGACCTGCTCCAGCTCGTTCAGTCCCTCCTCAAGCAGCGGGTGGGTGACGCCGAGCTCGCGCACCTGGTCGACGAAGGAGACATCGCCGGTCCTGATCGAGGCGAGACGAAGCGCGAGAGCCGCCTGATCGTCGGTGGCGCCGAGTTCGGTCTGCAGCAGCGCCGTGACCTTTTCCGCGCCGATCTTCTCCAGCTTGTCGATGCTGCGCAGTACACCGGCGGTGTCTTCGAGGCCGATGCCCCGGTAGAAGCCCTCGGCCAGCTTCCGGTTGTTCACACGCACGGTGAAGTCGGGAATCGGCAGCGCGGAAAGGGCGTCGACCACCACGAGGGCCAGCTCAACGTCGTACCGGAACGGAAGGACGCCGTCGCCGACGACGTCGATGTCGGCCTGGGTAAACTCACGGAACCGCCCGTCCTGGGGACGCTCGCCGCGCCAGCACTTCTGGATCTGGTAGCGGCGGAAGGGGAAGGCCAGGTGGCCTGAATTCTCGACGACGTAGCGCGCGAAGGGCACGGTCAGGTCGTAGTGCAGGGCGAGGCCGTCATCAGCGCTGGGTGTCTTGGAGGAGTCGTCGTCGGCCTGGAGACGGGAGACGGCGTACACCTCCTTGTCGATCTCGCCCTTGCGGAGCAGGTGGGAAACGGTCTCCACCGCACGGGTTTCAATGTTGGAGAAGCCATGCAGCTCGAAAGTTTTGCGCAGCGTGTCCAGCACATGGAGTTCGACCAGGCGCTCCTCCGGCAGCCATTCGGGAAAACCGGACAGTGAGGCCTTACGTGCCATGCGGCTGAGCTCCTTGCGGTACATCGCTTTCGGGTGACTGGTGCGGCACTCATTTTAGGGGTTGCGGCGAACCCACGCGAAACGGCGCGGTCCCACGGGGGTGGACATCCGCGCCCGGTGGCTGCGAGATTCCGCTGTCGAACCCTTGTGCGTAAAGTAACCCCTGGGGATGTACGGCACTGCAGGCATCAAGCTCGCCGGAGGAAAGACAGGGAACGGTCCGCCGGTAGGTGCTGTGACGATAGACTCAGTAGCCCTGAACTAATTGCCGCGAGGTAGCAGGCAAACCAACGAGCGAAAGACTTCTAGCGGTGACACACAGTCAGCAATCCGACGAAACACCCCGTACCGACGAAACGTCAGGCGACGAGGAAACAACTACACCCGAGCAGGCGGCCCCCGAGGCTGCCGCGCCTGAGGAAGCAGCAGCTGAGGACGTAACCCCCGAGGCGACACCCGAGGAAGCACCGGCTCCGTCCGCGACGCCCCGGCCGGTCCCCCACCCCAGTGCCACCCCGAGCCCCGCTGCGATGGCGCAGCGTTCGGGCGCGAAACCTGGCGGGAAGCCCAGCGCAGCGGTCGCCGCTCCGCCGTCGCACAGCACTCCCCTAAGCGAGGCCGCCAAATTTGCCCGCGTCGAGGAAGACGGCCACGTGTTCCTGATCGTCAACGGCGAGGAGCACGCCGTCGGCCAGTACCCCGACGCGTCGAAGGATGAAGCCCTCGCCTACTTCGTGCGCAAGTACGACGACGTCGCCAGCCAGATCGCGCTGCTTGAGCAGCGAGTGCATGCCAAGGCCCCCTCGTCCGACATGCAGAAGACCGCGGACCACCTGCGGGAACAGGTCGCCGAGAAGAAGATTGTCGGCGACGTGCTGGCCCTCGAAGCACGCCTCGATGCGCTGACCGGCCTGATCGCCGAACTGGAAGCCGCCGAAAAGGCCGAACAGGACGCCGTGAAGGCAGCCGAGCTGGCTGCCCGTGAGGCGATCGTCGCGGAAGCCGAGGAAATCGCCGGCCGCGATCCGTCCACTGTGCAGTGGAAAGCCAGCAGCACCCGGATGAACGAGCTGTTCGAGACCTGGAAGGCCGCGCAGAAGAACGGCGTCCGGTTGGGTCGCGGTACCGAGGACGGGCTCTGGAAGCGCTTCCGCGCGGCACGCACCATCTTCGACCGCCACCGCCGCGCCTACTTCTCCCAGCTGGACACCGACAACGCGTCGGCCAAGCAGGCCAAGGAATCACTCATCCAGCAGGCAGAGGCGCTGTCCACCTCCACCGACTGGGGCCACACCGCCGGCGAGTACCGCAGGCTCATGGACGAGTGGAAGGCTTCCAAACGGGCCAGCCGCAAGGACGACGACGCCCTGTGGGCACGGTTCCGTGCCGCCCAGGACAAATTCTTCACCGCCCGGAAGGCAACCAACGAGGCGATTGACGAGGAATACGGAGCTAACCTCGTGGTCAAGGAGGCGCTGCTCGTTGAGGCGCGCCAGCTGTTGCCCATCAAGAATCTTGCGGCAGCCAAGAAGACTCTCCAGTCGATCCGCGACCGGTGGGAAGAAGCTGGCAAGGTGCCACGCGCAGACATGGGCCGGATCGAAGCCGGCATCCGGGAAGTGGAGGACGCGGTCAAGGCCGCCGACGACGCCCACTGGGAGCGGACCAACCCTGAGACCCAGGCCCGCACCAACAGTGCCCTGAGCCAGCTTGAGTCGACCATCGCAGCACTCCAGGAGGACCTGGACGCGGCGGAGAAGGCGGGCGACGCCAAGCGTATCGCTGCCGCCAAGGAAGCACTCGCCGCCCGCCAGCAGTGGATGGAGATGCTGCGCAAGTCGGCGCAGGACTTCTCCTAGACCGTTCTGACGATTGCCCCGACCCCCGATTTATCCACATCCGGGGGTCGGGGCTTTCGTATTGCCGGGCCGTTCGGGATGCTTGGGTCCATGGCGTTCGCGCAGCTTGGCACCGCCCCCGGACCGGAGTCCGGGGTGCCGGTGAACTCGACCGGTGGCGTGCTCTTCCGCGCCGACGATATCTTCAGTAGCGCGGAGTTACAGGCCATGCGCATCGACGGCCTGGTGCACCGGGTGTGTGGTCAGTCCTATGCACGCGCCGACCATCGCCTCGACCCGGCCTCCAGAGCGCAGTCCGCAATACTGTGTGTCCCGGGACCGCTACGGTCCAAGGTGGTTCTGGCCCGCCAGAGTGCCGCCTGGGTTTACGGTTGCTCGGCCCTGCCTGCCACTGTCATCCTGGTGACAGACCACCGGCGCCGAACCACCGCGCTGCCGCCCTTCAGCGACGCCCTCATGCATCAGGTGGCGCTGGGGCCCTGTGATGTGCGGCTGATCGGCGGTGTGGGGGTGACCTCCCCACTCCGGACCGCACTGGATATTGCGGTCCACGGGGACGACGCGTGGACGGTTCCCACACTCGTCCGGCTGGCCACCCTGCCAGGGCTCAACTGCGACCTGCGGTTGGTGGTGACAGCTATCGAAGCCGCACGCCGCGTCCCCGGGAAAAACCGGGCACTGGCCCGGATGCAGTCAGCGATGCATCAGGTGGACGCCGCGCGCCCGGCCTAAAGGCGGCGTTGCGCCCCGGTGGTCCGGTACACGTCAAACACGCCGTCGATCCGTCGGACGGCGTTGAGAATGTGGGTCAGGTACTTCGGGTCGCCCATTTCGAAAGCAAACCGGGACATTGCCACCCGGTCGGTCGACGTGTTGACGCTCGCCGCGAGAATGTTCACGTGGTTCTCCGACAGGACCCGGGTGACATCGGAGAGCAGGCTCTTCCGGTCCAACGCCTCAACCTGGATCTCCACCAGGAACACGCTGGACTGGGTGGGGGCCCACTCGACCTCGACAATGCGGTCCGGCTGGTCGCGAAGCTCCTCGACATTTCGGCAGTCGTTGCGGTGGACCGACACCCCCGAGCCGCGGGTAACAAAGCCAATGATCGGGTCCGGCGGGACGGGCGTGCAACAGCGGGCGATCTTCACCCACACGTCGCCTACGCCGCGAACAGTCACCCCGGAGTCGGAGAACTTGGGACGGCGGGGGCTGGTGGCGACAGCGGTCTCCGCGATGCTCTCTTCGGCTCCCTCGTTCCCACCCATCAGGGCCACAAGGTGCTCGATCACGTTCTGGGCCGAGGAGTGCCCATCCCCGACGGCGGCATACAGCGCGGCAATGTCGGCGTGCCGCAGGTCCTGCGCCACTGCCATCAGGGCGTCGTGGGTCATCATCCGCTGCAGCGGCAGGTTCTGCTTCCGCATGGCGCGGGTGAGCAACTCCTTGCCCTTCTCAATGGCTTCCTCGCGGCGCTCCTTGGTGAACCACTGCCTGATCTTGTTCCGCGCCCGGGGGCTCTTGACGAACCCCTGCCAGTCCTGGCTGGGTCCGGCACCTTCAGCCTTCGAGGTGAAAATCTCCACCCAGTCACCGTGATTGAGTTCGCTGTTCAGCGGGATGAGTTTGCCGTTGACCCGGGCACCGATGGTCCGGTGCCCCACCTCGGTGTGCACCGCATAGGCGAAGTCGACCGGAGTGGACCCGGCGGGCAACGCCATCACCTCGCCCTTGGGGGTGAACACGAATACCTCGCGGGCATTGATCTCGAACCGCAGCGAATCGAGGAACTCGTCAGGATCGGAGGTCTCCTGCTGCCAGTCGACGAGACTGCGCAGCCACCCCATATCGCTGTTGTCCGGGCCATCCCCGCCCTTCGCGCCGTTACCCTTGTACTTCCAGTGGGCGGCGACGCCATACTCGGCGCGGCGGTGCATGTCGTGGGTGCGGATCTGGATCTCCACCGGACGCCCACCCGGCCCAATCACCGTGGTGTGCAGCGACTGGTACATGTTGAACTTGGGCATCGCTATGTAGTCTTTGAACCGGCCGGGCAGCGGATTCCAGCGGGCGTGGAGCTGGCCCAGGGTGGCGTAGCAGTCCCTGACGCTGTCCACGAGCACCCGGATACCCATCAGGTCATGGATGTCGTCGAAGTCCTTGCCGCGGACAATCATCTTTTGGTAGATCGAGTAGTAGTGCTTGGGCCGGCCGGTGATCGTGGCCTTGATCTTGACAGACTTCAGGTCCTCGCCGATCTGGCTGCGCACCACGGCCAGATGCTTTTCCCGCTCGGGGGTGCGGTCGCCGACCATCCTGACGATCTCTTCGTACACCTTCGGGTGCAGTGCCGCGAAGGACAAGTCCTCCAGCTCCCACTTGATCGTGTTCATGCCCAGGCGGTGTGCCAGGGGCGCGAAGATCTCGAGAGTTTCGCGGGCCTTCCGTGCCGAGGACTCCGGTGAAACGAAACGCCAGGTCCTGGCGTTGTGGAGCCGGTCGGCGAGCTTGATCACCAGGACCCGGATGTCCTTCGCCATGGCCACGACCATCTTGCGGACCGTCTCCGCCTGGGCCGCATCGCCGAACGACACCTTGTCGAGCTTGGTGACGCCGTCAACGAGCATCGCCACTTCGGGACCGAAGTCCCGTTTGATGTCGTCAAGGGTGCACGCCGTGTCCTCGACCGTGTCGTGCAGCAGGGCAGCGGCGAGGGTGGTACCCGTCATGCCCAGTTCGGCAAGGATGGTTGCGACGGCCACCGGGTGGGTGATGTAGGGGTCACCGCTCTTGCGCTTCTGTCCCTCGTGGCTGTGTTCGGCGACGAGGTAGGCCCGCTGGATGAGGTCAAGGTCCTCTTTGGGGTTGTTCGCCCGGACGGTGCGCAGCAATGGTTCGAGCACCGGAGAGTATCCGCTCGACGCCCTGCCGGTCAGGCGGGCCAGCCGGGACCTGGTCCTGACCTTCCGCTCCGGCAACCCGCTGTGGTCAGCACTGGCAGCCGACGGCGCGGATCCTGACGAGGCAACCGCCACGTCACGGGTCCGGACCGGGGATGCTGCCACGGGTGGGGTGGGAACCTGTGCGAGCCGGGCAGTCGATGGGCGCGTGGTTGAACCGGCGCGCTCCACACTGCCATCAGTGTCGGGCCGCTCTGCTGGACCACTGGCATCTGCCACGTACTACCCCGATTCCTCAACCGTGAAACGGCTGAAAAGAATTACACCATGCTTGTTCTTCGGCATGCACATTTAAGTCTAGACGTGCAAACCAAACCGTGCTGAAACGGTTCTCCACAGGCGTACTACCACGTGCCGGAAATGGAAGTGTCCCGGACCACTCCGGGTCCGGGACACTTCCTTCAGTTGCTGAACATCAGGTGGTGGCGACGGCGTCCGCAGCCTCCACCGACCGGCGGTGGAGAACCCGCTTTTCCTGCCGTTTGATGTCGGGCTCCCGCATCCGTAGCCACGCGTACATTGGTGCGGCGATGAACAGGGTGCCGATGGTGCCGATGATAATGCCGATGAACAGCGCCAGCGACAGGTCCCGCAGGGTACCGGCGCCCAGGAGCAGCGCACCGATGAAGAGGATCGACGCAACAGGAAGCACAGCGACAACCGACGTATTGATGGATCGCACGAGGGTCTGGTTGACCGCCAGATTCACCTGTTCACTGAAGGTCCGCTTCGTCGACACATCGAGGTCGGCGGTATTCTCCTTGATCTTGTCGAAGACCACCACCGTGTCATACAGCGCGTAGCTCAGCACCGTCAGGAAGCCGATCATCGCCGACGGCGTGACCTCGAAGTCGCTGAGGGAATACAGCCCGGCCGTCACGGTCATCACCACCACCAGGCCGATCAGTGCTGCCGCTGACATCTTCCAGGTCCTGAAGTACAGGGCCATCAGGATGGCCGCCAACCCGATGAAGACCACCAGGCCGATCAGTGCCTGCCGGCTGACGTCCTCGCCCCAGGTCGGTCCAACGAAGTTGGTGGTCACCTCTTCCTCGGTGACGTCGTAGGCGCTGATCAGTGCATCGCGGACGCTGAGCGTCTCGTCGTCGGACAGCCGCTCGGTCTGGATCCGCATCGTCTGCGGGGCGATATTGGTGACACTCGGGACTGCGTCGGGGACCACGCTGGTGACCGCCTGCTCGCCGAGCGTGATGTCAGTGTTCTCAACGCTGGAGACAGTGAACTCGGACCCGCCACGGAAGTCGATCCCCAGGTTGAACCCGCCCTTGACGATCGGAATGATGATCGAGACCAGGACGGCAACAGCCGCAATGGTGAACCACAGATTGCGCTTCGCTACGAAGGGGTAGGAGCGTTTGCCCGAATAGAGGTCGTTGCCGAACCTGGCGAAACTATTGCCCCGCATTTACTTTTCCTCCTGATCGGTACCATTGCTGCGCGCGGCGTGGGCTTTTTGTTCAGCCAGCCGCCGTTCGGCTATGGTCGTGCGGCGGGCGATTTCGCCTGACACAGCTTTGTTCTTGGTGCGCGGTGCGGCCGACTCCGGTGTTGCGGAGGGCATCCGGATGCGTCCGGCACCGCGGTACAGGGGCATGACGCCCAGCTTCTTCGGGTCGACGCCGGAGAAGCGGTGCCCCTCACCGAAGAATTTGGTCATCGCCAGCAGGCGCATGACGGGGTGGGTGAAGAGGAAGACCACAATGAGGTCGGCGATCGCTGTCAGCCCGAGGGTGAAAGCGAACCCGCGGACGTTGCCGACGGCCACGAAGTACAGCACGACGGCGGCGAGGAGGCTGACGGCCTTTGATGCCAGCACTGTGCTCTTGGCCCGGCGCCACCCGTTCTCGACGGCTGAGACCAGCCCCCGACCGTCCCGGAGCTCGTCGCGGATTCGCTCGAAGTAGACGATGAAGGAGTCGGCGGTCTGCCCGATGGCGACGATCAGGCCGGCGACACCGGCAAGGGAAAGCCGGTAGTTTTCGGTCCAGCCGAGGATGCAGATGGCCAGGTAGGTCAGCAGACCGGCGACGACGAGGGAGGTGATGGTGACCAGGCCGAGCATCCGGTACTGCAGCAGCGAATAGCCTGCGACCAGGATGAGCCCGATGACACCGGCGATGAGGCCCAGGCGCAGCTGGTCCGCGCCCAGGGTTGCGGAGATCTGCTGCTCGCTCTGGATCTCGAAGCTGATCGGCAGTGCGCCGTACTTCAGCTGCTCGGCCAGGGCTGCGGCGGATTCCTCGGTGAAGCTGCCGCTGATCGAGGGGCGACCGTCGGGAATGACCGCGTTGGTGGTCGGAGCCGAGATGATCGTGCCGTCCAGCACGATGGCGAACTGGTTCCGGGGGTCACCCTGTCCGAAGGCGAACAGCCGTTCGGTCACCTCGCGGAAGGTCTCGCTGCCCTCGGCGTTGAACTGGATGTTGACGGCCCAGGTGTTCAGTGACTGACCCTGAGCGCCGCGCTGCATGCCGAAGTCCGCGGAGTCGATGTCCGTTCCAGGTACTTCGACCGGACCCAGGATGTATTTACCCTGCGTGTTCGGCTCACAGGCGACCATCGGCTGATCAGCAGGTGCGGGCTCTTCGGCTGGTTCAAGCGCCTCGGGAGAGGTGCAGTCCAGGGCCTCGAACTCGGAGAAGATGTCGGCGGTGATCCAGTTCGGATCGCTCGCGTCGGTGGGCTCGGCGGTCGGTGTCGGGAGCTCCTCCTCGGGGGTGGGCTCCTCGGCAGCGGGCGCCTGGCCCGGACCGCCGAACAGCACCGGACGGAATTCCATCTGCGCCGAGGCCTGGATGAGCTCGCGGGTTTCAGCGTCGGGGATGCCGGGGAGAGACACGATCACGTTGCGGCCGGACTGGGTGTTGATCTCGGCTTCGGCCACGCCGCTGCCGTCCACACGCTGCCGGATGATTTCCACCGCCTGGTCCAGCTGCTCCTCCGTGATGGAGTCGCTGCCACCCTGGACCTGCGGTGCCAGGATCATCTGGGTGCCACCCTCCAGGTCGAGAGCCAGTTTGGGGCTCCAGCTCGCGGTGCCCCAGATGGACCCGCTGCCCAGGAGAACTGCAAGTAATGCAAACATAACGCCGAGCCAAACGAGTGTCCGTTTCGCTGCCGTGCCTGGGCCGGTACGAGGCATGTGGAATTTCCTTTTATCGAAAGAGCGCGCTGTGTACTGCTGGTGGGGGTGGGGCTGTCACCGGATCCCGGCCGCCCCACCCGGCGCTAGTTGTCCTTGTTGTCCCGGGTGTTGTCCCGCTTGCTGTCATAGTCCAGACGGAGATCGTCGTCCGCACGGGCGTCGAGACGCTCCGTACCGGACTCGGCGGGGAGTACCCCGTCCTTGCTCGGCTGGTCCTGGCCGTCGACGGTGGCGGTCCGGGTATCGGTGACAGGGCTGTCGGCGGCGGGGCTGGTCAGCGATGAGGCGTCGTCGGGAACGGCTGGGGTATCGTCGTCGTCCTCGGCGGGCTCAGGCTGGACCACCTTGGTGAGGGTCTGCATGTGCACGGTAGCGGTGGCGCCGGGGCCGAGCTCCAGCACCGCCTTGTTGTTCTCCACATCGAGGGAGAGCACAGTGCCGAACAGGCCGAAGTTGGTCATTACTTCGGTGCCGGGAACCATCTGGGTGCGCTGTTCCTTGATGGTCTTCTGGGTCTTCCGCTGCCTCCGGAACATCATGAAGATCAATGCTCCGAGCGCCAGCGGCAAAAGAAGGCTGAAAATATCAAAGCCTTGCTCTGGGGCGGCAGTCTGGGCTAATAAGGTTGAGAACACAGAGTAATTCCGTTTCTATATCTTGGGATCCGCACGCACCTGACGTGCCGCACGTCATATCAGTGTAAAGGGAAACGGGATTGTCCGCGTCCTTGCGGCTCGCCTATCAGTCGGTATTGACCCATTCCGTTACCTCACCGTTGCCATCAACGAGGGTGTCATCGGAGAGTGTTTCCTCGGACAGGACGGCGAAGAGATCGTCCGGCATCGCGGCTGCGACGGTGGCTGGCATGACGAGGCCCAGATGGTCCCAGGCGGCCCGGGTGGCGATCCGTCCGCGGGGCGTGCGCCCCAGCATGCCCTCCCGGACGAGGTAGGGTTCGGCGACCGTCTCCACCGTCTCGGGTTCCTCGCCGACGGCGATGGCCAGGGTGGATAGTCCCACCGGGCCGCCGTTGAACTTGGTAATCAGGGCAGTCAGTACGGCCCGGTCCAGGCGGTCCAGGCCCTTCGCGTCGACCTCGTACATGTCCAGGGCTGCCCCGGCGCAGCGGGCGTCGATCAGGTCCACCCCGTGGACGAGCGCCCAGTCACGGACCCGGCGCAGCAGCCGGTTCGCGATACGGGGGGTCCCGCGGGACCGGCCAGCAATCTCGGAGAACGCCGCCGAATTGACCTTCATATCCATGAGCATGGCCGACCGACGGAGCACCAGCTCAAGTTCCTCGGTCGAGTAGAACTCCAGGTGCCCGGTGAAACCGAACCGGTCGCGCAACGGTCCGGGCAGCAGCCCGGCGCGGGTGGTGGCGCCGACGAGGGTGAAGGGCGGCAGGTCCAGCGGGATGGCCGTCGCCCCGGGCCCCTTGCCGACGATGATGTCAACCCTGAAGTCCTCCATCGCCATGTAGAGCATTTCCTCCGCCGGTCGGGACATCCGGTGGATCTCGTCGAGGAAGAGGACCTCGCCGTCGGTGAGGGAGGAGAGGATGGCGGCAAGATCACCGGCATGCTGGATCGCCGGTCCGGAACTGATCCGCAGTGGTGCGTTCATTTCGGCGGCGATGATCATGGCGAGGGTGGTCTTGCCCAGCCCCGGGGGGCCCGAGAGCAGGACGTGGTCGGCCGTCCGGCCGCGAAGCCGGGATGCCTCCAGCACCAGGGACAGCTGACGGCGGACCCGCTGCTGGCCCACGAAGTCGTCGAGGTTCTTGGGCCGGAGCGCAGCCTCAACCGCCCGGTCCTCGGGGTCGCCGGCGGGTGAAACCACTGGGGTCTCCTCCCCCGCTGCTGCGTCGTCGCGCGCCATCAGCTCACCCGGCTCCGGGCGGAGGCTCGGGCGCCGTCCTGGCCGAGACGGCGAAGCGTGAGCTTCAGGATGGCTCCCACGTCGCCGGTGGCGGCTATCTCGGGCGCCTCTGCGGTCGCTGCATCAATGGCGGCGCCCGCATCCTTCTCGGACCAGCCCAGACCCATCATCGCCGTCAGCACCTGACCCTGCCAAGCGTTCTTCGGGGTTCCACCGGTAGTGCCGAGGGGAACGAGTTTGTCCGCCAGTTCGAGCACGATTCGCCGGGCGCCCTTCGGGCCGATTCCCGGTACCTTGCTGAACGCCTTGTCATCTCCGGAGGAGGCAGCCACCCGGATGGCCTCGGGGGTATGCACGGCCAGGACGGCGAGGGCAAGCCTTGGGCCGACGCCGCTGACGCCAAGCAGGGTCTCGAACACCTCGCGCTGGTCGGCCTCCTCGAACCCGAACAGGGTCATCGAGTCCTCACGGACAATCATCGCGGTGAAGACCTGCGCCTCCTGCCCCGTACGCAGGGTGGCGAGGGTCTGCGGGGTGGCCAGGATCTGCATGCCGAACCCATTGACATCCAGCACTGCCGAGTTGAGGCCAACGTGGGCAACCGTGCCGCGGAGGGAACTGATCATGCGAGCTACTCCAAAATTTCTATCCGAACATATCTACGAACATATCTACGAACAGCGTACCGGTATCAACGCTCGTTGACCCGTGCGCCACACCGTTAGCGACGGTGTACGGCGGGGCTAGCGCCGTCGTCGGGCCTTGGCTTCGGCCTCAGCCCAGATCCGCTGGGCCGCCGTGGCGGTGCCACCGCTGGCCGAGGCCCGGTTCGCTGCAACACCCTGCCGCCAGGCGTGGGTGATGGCAAGGGCGAGGGCGTCGGCGGCGTCGGCCGGCTTGGGCGCGGTGTCCAGCCGCAGAATCTTGGTGACCATCTTGGTGACCGCTACCTTGTCGGACTGGCCGTTGCCGGTGACGGCGGCCTTCACCTCGGTGGGCGTGTGGAGGGCCACCGGGATGCCGCGGCGTGCGGCGGCGACGATCACCACCCCTGATGCCTGGGCGGTGCCCATCACCGTGCTCACGTTGAGCTGGCTGAACACCCGTTCGACGGCGAGCACGTCGGGTGAATGGGTGTCGAGCCACTCATCGACGGCGTCGGAGATGACGAGCAGCCGCTGGTCGAGGTCCTGGCCCGCCGGTGTGCCGACCACCCCTACGGCAACGAGCGATGACCGCCGGTTGGGCTCGATGTCGACCACCGCCAGACCACAGCGGGTGAGGCCCGGGTCCACCCCCATCACGCGCAGGGTCATCGGATGGCCCGGCGGTGAGGGGGCTGGAGGGGAAGGGTAGCCACTGGGCTTAGTCGTCGCCGTCCAGCTCGGCCAGTACCTCGTCGGAGAGGTCGGCGTTGGAATATACGTTCTGCACGTCGTCCAGGTCTTCGAGCGCGTCGACCAGGCGGATGAACTTGCGCGCGCCGTCGGCGTCGAGTTCCACCTGCATGGAGGGCACAAACTCGGCCTCGTCGGTGTCGTAGTCGATTCCGGCCTCCTCAAGGCCGGCGACGACGGCCCGGAGGTCCTGCGGTTCAGAGATGACCTCGAAACGCCCGCCGGTTTCCTTGACTTCCTCGGCGCCGGCGTCGAGCACGGCGAGCAGCAGGTCATCCTCAGTGAGCTCGTTGGCCGGGAGGGTGACCACACCCTTACGGGTGAACAGGTAGGACACCGACCCCGGGTCGGCCATCGAGCCACCGTTGCGGGTGACACCCAGGCGGACCTCCGAGGCGGCACGGTTCTTGTTGTCGGTGAGGCACTCGATCAGCAGTGCCGAACCCTGCGGTCCGCGGGCCTCATACATGATGGTCTGGTATTCGACGGCGTCGCCGAGCAGCCCGGCGCCGCGCTTCACTGCACGGTTGATGTTGTCGATCGGCACAGAGGTCTTCTTGGCCTTCTGCACGGCGAGTTCCAGGCCGGGGTTACCGGCCATGTCGGCGCCGCCGGCTCGCGCGGCCACCTCGATGTTCTTGATCAGCTTGGCAAAGGATTTGGCCCGCTTCGCATCAATCGCGGCCTTCTTGTGTTTGGTGGTTGCCCATTTAGAGTGCCCCGACATGATCTACCGTTCTCCTTACGATCATCTGCATAAACAATTCGTGTATCCGCCGCTCCCCGGTTACCTCGGGATGAAAGCTGGTGGCGAGCAGGTTCCCCGACCGCACCGCAACAATCCTAGCGACCCGGCCCGCATCCGGCTGCGGCGCGTCGCCGGCAAGAGCCTGCGCCGGTACCTGTGCAAGCACCTCGACCGACTCCCCGACCCGCTCCACCCAGGGCGCACGGATGAACACGGCCCGCACCGGCGGTACCTCCCCCGACGACGACGGTGCCAGGCCGGCGAACTCAAGATCCGTTTCGAAGGAGTCCCGCTGGCGGCCGAAAGCGTTCCGGCGGACGACAATGTCGAGACCGCCCAGCGTCTGCTGTGGCCTGCCCTGCAGGTCGGTGGCGGGGTCGGCGATGGCGTCGGCGAGCATGATCATCCCGGCGCAGGATCCGTAGACCGGGAGCCCCGACGCGATGAGTTCCTGCAGCGGTCCGGCCAGGTCAAAGGCCCGGGTGAGCTTGTCGATCGCCGTCGATTCGCCGCCCGGGATGATGAGGCCGTCGATCCCGGCCAGCTCGCCGGGCCGGCGAATCGCGCTGGCCCGCCCGCCGAGGGACTCGATGGTGCGGATGTGTTCCCGCACGTCGCCCTGGACAGCCAGCACGCCAACATGCACGCCGGAGGGGGCGGGTACGGGGTAAGTGGTCATTGATCCATTCTAGGTTGGGCGGGCCAGCCAGCGATAAACCGGAGCCCGGACTGCGATAAGTTAGGTTCCATGTTTCCCTTCAGTGTGCTGGTCGGTAAGGCCGTGCGCCGCATCTCGCGGTTGCGTGGCGGAGGCTCGGCGCTGCCGGGCCTGGTCGTCGAAAAGATCGATCCGGGGTTCATGGGCCGTGCCCTGAGCGGCCTGCCCCACGGAGTGGTGGTCATCAGCGGAACCAACGGGAAAACCACCACCACCAAGATGGTCGTGGAACTCCTCCAAGGCCAGGGCCTGACCGTCTTCACCAACCGCACCGGCAGCAACTTCACCCGCGGAGTGGCCGCCGCGCTGCTCGGCGAAGTGAACTGGCGGGGCCGGCTCAAGGCCGACATCGCGGTCCTCGAGCTCGACGAGGCGCACGCGGTCCACTTCGTGAAACTGGTCCCGCCCACCCACTGCCTGCTGCTGAACGTGCTGCGCGACCAGCTGGACCGTTTCGGCGAGATCGACCAGACCACCCGCCTCCTGGAACAGATCGCCGCGAAGACCACCGGTACCGTGGTGCTCAACCGTGAGGACCCCCGCGTCGCCGGGATCGCGTCGACAGTCCACGACGCCGAGATCACCTACTTCGGTCTCGACGCGTCGCTGCGCAGCACCTTTCCCAACGACGACGAACTGCGCGGGGATATCGGTGTCGCTCCCCCGTCGAGCCTCCCCGCCGATGTGATCCTCGAACACGTCGATGGGAACACGGCAATGTTCCTGACCGACGGCGAATCGACGAGCGTCGACCTGCGGCTCCGTGGGGTCTACAACATCTTCAATGCGGCCGCGGCGCTGGCCATGGCGCGTACCGTTCTCGGCGGGGCCATCAACCGTGCCGCCCTGTTCGCCTCCCTCGCCACCGTCGAGCCCGCCTTCGGCCGCGGTGAATCCCTCGTGGTGGACGGCAAGCCGCTCGAACTGGTGCTGGTGAAGAACCCAAGCGGGTTCCGCCTCGGGTTGAAGTCCTTCGACGCCGCCGGGTACGCCACCATGATCGCCATCAACGACAACTACGCCGACGGCCGGGACATGTCCTGGCTCTGGGACGTCGACTTCGATTCCCTCGGACTGGCCGGGGTGGACATGGTCAGCGGTGTCCGGGCCTATGACATGGCGCTGCGGCTCAAGTACGACGACGTCGACGTCCGCGCCGTCGAACCCGACACGACTGCGGCGTTGAAGGCGTTCATCAGCGCCACCCATGACCAGCCCAAGCGGATTTTCTGCACCTACACCGCGATGCTCGCGGTCCGCCGAGACCTCTCCAAGATCACGACAGTCGAGGTGGTTTCCTGATGTCCAAAGGCACCCTGAACATCCTGCAGCTCTACCCCCGCGAAATGAATATCTATGGCGACTGGGGCAACGTCCTAGTGCTGAAACAGCGGCTGGCCTGGCACGGGTACACGGCGAACATCCTTGAGCACAGCGCCGGGGACACCTTTCCCGAAGACATTGACCTGATCATCGGGGGCGGCGGGCAGGACAGCGGCCAGCTGGTCATCCAGCAGGATCTGCAGGCCATCGCCCCGAATCTGCGGGAACTCGCCGAGGATGGCCTGCCGATGCTCGTCATCTGCGGGCTTTACCAGCTATTCGGCAACTTCTTCAAGACCCACGACGGCACGGTCATCCCCGGCATCGGGATTCTCGATCTGGAAACCCACGGCACCAATGAGCGCCTGATCGGGAACGTGGTCGCGGACAGCGAGGAGTTCGGCGAGATCCACGGGTACGAGAACCACAGCGGCCAGACCCGGCTGGGTCCCGGCGTCCGTCCACTGGGTACGGTCACCAAGGGAGCCGGCAACAACTCCCAGGACGGCCACGAGGGCGCACGCCACCTGAATGTTGTCGCGAGCTACCTGCACGGCTCGCTGCTGCCGAAGAACCCGGCCATTGCCGACTTCCTGCTGAGGAAGGCCGCCGAGCGTAAGTTCGGCTCATTCGAGCCAGCGGACCTCGACGACAGCCTCGCTGACCTGGCGCGCCGCCATGCGGGGGCCCGCCCCCGCTAGGGAAATCCCCGCGGCTCCGGGCTGGCTATCCCCAGCCGTACCGCTCACTGGTCGTCGGTGAGGTCCCAGAGGTGGGCGCCGTCGTCGACAGCGCCGAACGTGTCGACCACCTGCGCGATCCGTCCGCTGACCTCCGCCTCGCGGTCGGGTGCGGTGCAGGTCCCGGCGGGCTGCTCCGGTGCCAGCGCGCACCAGCGGTACGGGTCGGCGACGATGATGGAGGGCACCCAGGCGAGGTCGCTGACCGTCCAGTCGCCGCCGTCGTCCTGGGCGAACTGGGCCCTCACCATCAGGCCCTCGTTGTTCACCGCGTAGGTTGGTGACAGTTCACTGACGCCGTTGCCCAGGCCGTAGACAATCCAGGTGTCGTTGTACTTCTCGATCGGCAGCACCGAGTGGGTGTGGTGGCCGTAGATGAAGTCGACCTCCCCACTGTCGGCGAGGGCGTGGGCCACCTCCACCTGCTGTGCGTTGGGCACTGTCGCGTATTCATCGCCTGCGTGGATGACAGCGATGACGACGTCGGCGCCTTCGTCCCTGGCCTGCCTGGCCTTCTCAGTCATCACAGCGGCGTCGATGAGGTCCACCTGCCACGGCTGCTCGGGGATCAGCCCGTTCAGGCCATAGGTCGCCTGGATCACCGCCACCCGGGCCGCAGGGGTCTCGAGGATCATTACGTCACCTGAAGACTCCTCATCGGCGTAGGAGCCAGTGTGTTCGAGGCCCAGCCCGTCCAGGACATCGAGGGTGCGGTTCAGCCCCTCGGTTCCGGCGTCGATCGTGTGGTTGCTCGCGGTGGTGCAGGCGTCGTAGCCGACGTCGCGGGCAGCGTCGAGGATCTGCGGGGGAACATTGAACTGGGGGTAGCCGCTGAACGGGCCCTCTGGTAACGCAACCGGCGTTTCCATGTGGCAGATTCCCAGATCGGCCTGGTCCAGATACCCGCGCTGCCCCGCGAGCAGCGGCTCGAAGTCGAGGTCCCCCGTGCCGGCCGCCTCCCCGTCGGCGGCGGCCTGCTCCCACAGTCCGGGGTGGATCAGCAAGTCACCGGTGGCGGCCACGCTGAAACACCTGTCCGCGTCACACGGGGGCCCCTCGCCCGGCGTGGGCTCAGGTGTTGTGGGTTCGGGTGTTGTGGGTTCGGGGGTCGCGGTGTCGGTGCCCGGTGATGGGGCCGGCTCACCTGTGGCCGCTGGCTCGCTTGCAGCGGACGCAGTCGTCGGCTCCTGTCCGTCGGGGGTCGGGCTCTCCCCCGGCGCCGAGCAGCTACTGAGCAGCCCGATAGCCAGCACTGCTCCTGCCAAACTGGTCAAAGTTGCCCGCACGGCTGACCCCCTCGTCGATGTTCCCCCATGATAGGCCCCGCCGTGCGATCCGGGCCCCGCCGCGCGCCGAAGCTGATTCGCGGGTTGCTGGAGTGCCCGCCCGCCATGTGTAAGGGTTAGTTGTTATGAGCAACCCTTTCCTTGCCCCCAGTACCCTGCCGTACCAGCTCCCACCCTTTGGCCTGGTCCAGGATGACCACTACCTGCCAGCCTTCGAGGCGGGGTTCGCCGAGCATCTCGCGGAAATCGAGTCGATCGTGTCCTCGCCGGAGCCAGCGTCCTTCGAGAACACAGTTGTTGCCCTCGAACGTGCCGGGTCCACCCTCCGGCGGGTGGCGCTGACGTTTTACAACAGCTCCTCCGCGCACTCCACGCCCGCTATTCAGGCGCTGGAGACCGAGATCTTTCCCCGCTACGCCGAGCACGAGGACAACATTTCCCTGAACCGGGGCCTCTTCGACAGGATCAAGGCAGTGCCGACCGACGGCCTGGACGCCGAGTCCACGCGGCTGGTCGAGGAGTACATCAAGCGGTTCATCCGCGCCGGTGCACAGCTCGATGACGACGCCCAGGGCAAGCTGCGGGCACTGAACACCGAACTCTCCCAGCTCAGCACCGACTTCCAGCAGCGGCTGCTCCGGGACACGAACAACTCGGCGCTCCTGGTCGACACAGCTGAGGAGCTCGCCGGCCTGTCGGCTGACGACATCGGATCGGCCGCTGCCGCAGCCGAATCCGCTGGCCACCCGGGGAAGTTCCTGCTCACCCTGATCCTGCCCACGGCGCAGCCGGCGATGGAGACCCTGACCAACCGGGCCACCCGACAGCGGCTGCACGAGGCCTCAGTCAACCGCGGATTCGCCGACAACGAGAACCGGACCCTCGGCATTGCCGCCCGGATGGCCGAGCTGCGTGCCAACCGCGCCGCACTGCTGGGGTTCGACAGCCACGCCGCGGCCGCTACCGACGACCAGACGGCCCCGTCGCTTGACGCCATCCACCAGATGCTGGGCCAGCTGGCTCCCGCGGCGGTCCGCAACGCGCGGGCCGAGGCAGTGGACCTTGAAGCCGCCGCCGGCCATCCGATCGAAGCCTGGGACTGGGCGTACTACTCAGAGAAGGTGCGTGCCGACAAGTTCGACGTCGACCTGTCCGCCCTGCGCCCCTACTTCGAACTGGAGCGGGTGCTGCAGGACGGCATCTTCTTCGCCGCGAACAAGCTCTACGGCCTGACCTTTTCCGAGCGGTCCGACCTTGAGGGCTACCACCCCGAGGTGCGGGTCTGGGAGGTCAGGGACGCCGACGGCGGGGAACTGGGACTGTTCCTCGGCGACTACTACACCCGGGACACCAAAAACGGCGGCGCCTGGATGAACTCCTTCGTCGAGCAGTCGACACTCACCGGCACGCACGCCGTCGTCGTGAATAACCTGAACATCCCCAAGCCGCCCGCCGGCGAACCCACCCTCCTGACGTTCGACCAGGTGGTGACCACGTTCCACGAGTTCGGGCATGCCCTTCACGGCCTGTTCTCATCGGTCACCTACCCAACGTTCTCCGGGACTTCAGTGCCGCGGGACTTCGTCGAGTACCCGTCACAGGTGAACGAGATGTGGATCCTGTGGCCGGAGGTGGTGGCCAACTACGCCAAGCACTACCAGACGGGCGAGCCGCTGCCAGCCGGGACCGTCGAGAAGCTGCTCGCCGCCCAGACCTGGGGTGAAGGCTTCGCGACCACCGAGTATCTGGGGGCTGCGCTGCTGGACCTGGCCTGGCACGCGATCCCGGCAGGGACCACCGTCGAGGACCCGGTGGAGTTCGAACGGGAGGCGCTCACCAAGGCTGGCCTCGATTTCTCCCCCGTACCGCCGCGCTACCGGACCGGCTACTTCAAGCACATCTTCGCCGGAGGCTACTCGGCCGCGTACTACGCGTACATCTGGAGCGAAGTGCTTGACGCCGACACCGTCGAATGGTTCAAGTCCTCCGGTGGTTTGACCCGCGAGAATGGTGACCACTTCAGGACCGAGCTGCTGTCCCGCGGCAACAGCATTGACCCGCTGCAGGCGTTCCGCAACTTCCGTGGCCGCGACGCGCTGATTGATCCGCTGCTCACCCGGCGCGGGCTGGCCTAGGAACCCATGGTCACCATCGCGGCGTGCCAGCGCCTGCAACGATCCTGGTTCGCTGCGGTGTCCTCGGCCACGGGCGGGCGCATGTTCACCACCCACGGCTCGGAGTGGGTCTGGCTTCCGGCGCGCCGGGAACTGATCCTGCTCTTTCCGCTGGAAATCTCGCCTGCCGGGATCCGGCCAGCCCTCGCCGAGGCGACCCGGCTGGGCGCCCACCGGGTGGGCGTCTGGCTGGGCGGTGGGGTCAAAGGGTCACCCCTGACCGGGCTGGGTTTCAGCCCAGGGTGGCAGCCCTGGTGGATGGCCGCCAGTGTGGAGGATCCGGCCGGGTACGACGACGCCGCCGCGCTCCTCACCACCGAGGTCCCCGACTACCGGGGGCCATTGCTGCAGGAGCTGCGGGTGGTGAGGTCCCAGCCCCGTCAGGCGTGGCACGCGGAGGCGAGGGTGGACGGTTCCATTGCGGGCGCCGGGTACTCGTTCTACCCATCAGGGGTGTCGGGGCTGAAGGGACTGGGCGGCATCTTCAACATGGAGGTGCTGCCGGACTACCAGCGGCGGGGCCTGGGGACTGCGCTGCTGAGCCGGTTGAGCAGTGCCGCTGCCGCTTCGGGCGCCGAGAACCTCGCGTTGAACGCCACGCCGCAGGGCTTTGAGCTGTATTCGCGCCGGGGATTTGAGCTGATTGGCCGGGGCCAGACGTACTGGCTGGAACTCTAGTTCCGGGCCACAGCACACAAGAAATGCGGACCACCCCGAAGGGCGGTCCGCATTTTTTGTACTGGTGGGTGAACTGCTACCAGCCGCGCTCTGCGAGACGGTGCGGTTCGGGGATTTCGTCGACGTTGATACCGACCATCGCTTCGCCGAGGCCACGGGAGACCTTGGCGATCATGTCGGGGTCGTCGTGGAAGGTGGTCGCCTTCACGATGGCTGCCGCGCGCTCGGCCGGGTTGCCGGACTTGAAGATGCCGGAGCCCACAAAGACGCCGTCGGCGCCGAGCTGCATCATCATTGCGGCGTCGGACGGGGTGGCGATGCCGCCGGCGGTGAAAAGCACCACCGGAAGCTTGCCGGTGCGGGCAACTTCCTTGACCAGGTCAAAGGGTGCCTGCAGTTCCTTGGCGGCCACGTACAGTTCGTCCTCGGCCATCGAGGACAGGCGCAGAATCTCGGAACGGATCTTCCGCATGTGCATGGTGGCGTTCGAGACGTCACCGGTGCCGGCCTCGCCCTTGGACCTGATCATCGCTGCACCCTCGTTGAGGCGGCGCAGCGCCTCGCCCAGGTTCGTGGCACCGCAGACGAAGGGAACAGTGAACTTCCACTTGTCGATGTGGTTGGCGTAGTCGGCCGGGGTCAGTACCTCGGACTCGTCGATGTAGTCGACGCCGAGGGACTGCAGCACCTGCGCCTCAACAAAGTGGCCGATCCGGGCCTTGGCCATCACCGGGATGGAGACGGCCTCGATGATGCTGTCGATCATGTCCGGGTCGCTCATCCGTGACACGCCGCCCTGCGCCCTGATATCGGCCGGTACGCGCTCGAGTGCCATGACGGCGACGGCGCCGGCATCTTCAGCGATGCGCGCCTGCTCGGCCGTGACAACGTCCATGATGACGCCGCCCTTGAGCATTTCAGCCATGCCGCGCTTGACCCGGCTGCTGCCGGTCACGGGCGCGGTTGTCGAAGTTTCTTCAACGGTGGACACAATTCGCCCCTAAGTTAGGTAAAAAGATAACAATTAATAATACGCCCGCGAAAGACCGGGATCTGCCGCTAGTGGCTTCCGCTGGAGGCCATCGCCTGTTTGTGGACCACCGCTACCCGCTGAATGACCGTGGCAGTGCTGGCGAGGGCCAGCAGGATCAGTACCGTGAGCAGCACCACCTCGGGCAGCCCCAACCCGGTCAGGCCAGTCACCACCAGCACCGACACCAGCCGTTCGGCCCGTTCGGCGATCCCCACATTGGCCGTGAAGCCCAGCGATTCGGCCTTCGCCCTCGCATAGGACACGAGCATCCCGAGGACGAGGCACGCCAGCGCGGCAATCGCGATGGGGGTGTTGTCACCGTCGCCGAAGAACCAGATGGCCACCCCGGCGAACAGGGCGCCGTCGGCGATCCGGTCGAGGGTGGAATCGAGGAAGTTGCCCCAGGTCCCTCCCGCGCCCTTGATGCGTGCCATGATGCCATCCACCAGGTCGGAGAACACGAACACCGTGATGAACACGGTGCCCCAGAACAGCTCGCCCATCGGGTAGAACACCAGCGCGCCGACGGCGACACCGAGAGTACCGACGATGGTCACGGCGTCAGGCGAGACACCCCATTTGAGGAGGAGCTTCGCCAGGGGGCTGAACAGCGAGGTGAAGAACCTCCGCGCATACTTATTGAGCATCGTCGCCACCGGCCTGCTGGGTCTTCTCCCCTGACGGAGCTGCATCGGATGACGGACCTGCATCGGACGGCGCGGCACCTGACGGCTGCGGCCAGGCGTCAGCCATCTGGGTCCGCACCTCGTCGAGGGTCTGCGTGATCGCCTTGGTCTGCGCGATGATCGGCAGGAAGTTGCCGTCGCCACCCCAGCGCGGCACCACATGCTGGTGCAGGTGCGCTGCGATTCCAGCGCCGCCGGTCACACCCTGGTTCATGCCGAGATTGAACCCGGTGGGCTTGGCAACCTCCCGCAGCACGCGCATCGCGGTCTGGGTGAGCTCGGCGATCTCGACCGTCTCGGCGGCGTCGACGTCGGTGTAGTCGGGAACGTGCCGGTACGGGCAGACCAGCAGGTGACCCGGGTTGTACGGGAAGAGGTTGAGGATCACATAGGCATGGGTGCCGCGGTGCACGATGAGGGATTCCTCGTCGCTACGGGATGGCGCCACACAGAACGGGCAGTCCTTGTCCTTGAACTGGGATTGCCCGCCCTTGATGTAGGCCATCCGGTGCGGAGTCCACAGGCGCTGAAAAGCGTCGGGCACCCCGGCAAGCTCGAAGTCGTCCCTCACATCGTCGTCGCCAGGATAATGCCCGTCGGCGTTCGCCCCGTCAGCCCCCGTAGTACCCTCCATACGTTTTACTTATCCCGATTCCGGACGGCCTCGACGATGCGCCGGACTGCCTCGTCGACCGGCACCTGGTTGTCCTGGCTGCCATCGCGGAACCTGAACGATACTGCTCCGGCGTCCTGGTCGTCGCCGCCAGCGATTAGGACGAAGGGAACCTTCTCCTTGCTCGCGGTGCGGATCTTCTTCGGGAAGCGGTCAGTGCCGATGTCCACCTGGGCACGGATGCCCTCGGCCTTGAGCTTGTCCACGACGTCGAACAGGTACTCGTTGAAGGCCTCAGCGACCGGAATGGCCAGCACCTGAACGGGCGCAAGCCAGGCCGGGAACGCACCGGCGTAGTGCTCGGTGAGCACCCCCATGAACCGTTCAATCGAGCCGAACAATGCACGGTGGATCATGACCGGGCGTTGACGGGTACCATCGGCGGCCTGATACTCCAGTTCGAACCGTTCCGGCAGGTTGAAGTCCAGCTGGATGGTGGACATCTGCCAGGTGCGGCCGATGGCGTCGCGGGCCTGGACAGAGATCTTGGGACCGTAGAACGCGGCTCCGCCTGGATCGGGACGCAGTTCGAGCCCCGAGGCTTCGCCCACCTCGGCGAGGGTCCGGGTTGCCTCGTCCCAGATCTCATCCGAGCCCACCGACTTTTCGGGGTTCTTGGTGGAGAGCTCCAGGTAGAAATCGTCCAGGCCGTAGTCCTTGAGCAGGCCCAGCACGAAGTTCAGCGTCTCGGTGAGCTCGTCCTTCATCTGCTCGCGGGTGCAGTAGATGTGGGCGTCGTCCTGGGTCATGCCGCGCACCCGGGTCAGCCCGTGCACCACGCCTGACTTTTCGTACCGGTAGACGGATCCGAACTCGAACATGCGCAGCGGCAGTTCGCGGTAGGACCGGCCCCGGGACTTGAAGATCAGGTTGTGCATGGGGCAGTTCATCGGCTTGAGGTAGTAGTCCTGGCCCGGTTTGCGCACGGTGCCGTCCTCATTGAGTTCCTCGTCGACGTGCATCGCCGGGAACATGCCGTCGCGGTACCAGTCCAGGTGGCCCGACACCTCGTAGAGGTGGCCCTTCGTGATGTGGGGCGTGTAGACGAACTCGTAGCCGGCGTCGACGTGGCGCTGGCGTGAGTAGTCTTCCATCGCCTTGCGGATGATTCCGCCCTTGGGGTGGAACACGGGCAGGCCCGAGCCCAGCTCGTCGGGAAAGGAGAACAGGTCCAGTTCGGTGCCGAGCTTGCGGTGGTCGCGGCGCTCAGCCTCAGCGATGCGCTCCTGGTAGGCCTTGAGTTCGTCCTTGGTGGGCCAGGCAGTGCCGTAGATGCGCTGCAGCTGGGGGTTCTTTTCGCTGCCGCGCCAGTAGGCGGCGGCTGAACGGGTCAGAGCGTAGGCGTTGGAGATGAGCTTGGTGTTGGGCAGGTGCGGGCCGCGGCACAGGTCTTTCCAGACGACGTCGCCACTCTTGCGGTCAATGTTGTCGTAAATGGTCAGTTCGCCGGCACCGACCTCGACGGACGCGCCGTCGTCGTCAGTGATGTCTCCCGAACCGCCCTTGAGACCGATGAGTTCCAGCTTGTAGGGTTCGTCAGCCATCGCTTCGCGGGCTTCTGCCTCGGTCGCGACGCGGCGGACGAACAGCTGGTTGCTGTTGACGATCTTCAGCATCATCTTCTCGAGCTGCTTCAGGTCTTCGGGGGTGAAGGGGGTCTCGACGTCGAAGTCGAAGTAAAAGCCGTCGGTGATGTACGGGCCGATGCCCAGTTTGGCGCCGGGACGCAGCTGCTGCACTGCCTGAGCCATGACGTGCGCCGCCGAGTGGCGCAACACTTCCAGGCCCTCGGGCGAGCCGATAGTGATGGGCTCGACCTTGGCACCGGCGGGGATGGGCTGATCCAGGTCCACCAATTCGCCGTCAACACGGACGACAACTACATCGCGGCGGTCGGCGAACAGGTCAACGCCGGTAGTGCCCGTAGTCACCTGATGCTCTTCGCCGTCGACGAGGAGGGTGATAAGGGAAGGCGCTGACACAGTGGTCTCCTAGCAAAGGTGGTGCGGTGGGTTAACTCTCTGATGGTATCCGCTGCGCCTGAAGCGACCAACAACCCGGCCAGCGCGCGCCGGTGCTGAACCCGCGAATGTGTCAGTAGGATCAACTCATGAAACCTCAGGTCACAGTCATCACGCTGGGTGTCCGAAACCTTGACACCTCCTACGCTTTTTACGCAAAGGCTCTGGGGTGGGAGCCCCTCGTGTACGTCCCTGATGAGGTGGCGTTCTTCCAGGTAGGCCACGGCCTGGTGCTATCACTTTTCCGGGCCGATCACCTGGCTGCGGAGGCAGGGGATATTGGCCACGGTCCGATCGCCCCACCGCTGACGCTGGGCCACAACGTCGATTCACCGGACGAGGTGGACGCGATTCTCCAGACGGTTGTCAGCGCTGGTGCGGAACTGGTCGCTGAGGGCACCGCGATGAGCTGGGGCGGCTATTCGGGATATTTCGCCGATCCGGACGGTTTCCACTGGGAGGTCTGCCACAACCCGGGCCTGTCTGTAGCCGACGACGGGACGGTCACGCTCCGCGAGATCGTTTGACCCGCCAGCAACCCATCATCACCGCGCGCGGAATCTAACCGACCCCGCGTGTGTTGAACCCTGTATACGTGAATCATTGCGTATCCGTGCAAGGCGTTCCTGTCTTGCCGCCACCAACAATTTCTCAAAGGAGCACCGTGGACTACACCCCCGATGCCGGCACGATCACCATGTTCTCAACCAGCTGGTGCGGGTACTGCCGCCGACTGAAGAAGCAGCTTGATGCCAAGGGTGTCGGCTACACGGAGATCAACATCGAAGAGGTCGAAGGCACCGCAGCCCTGGTGGAATCCCTCAACGGTGGCAACCAGACGGTCCCGACGGTGTTGTTCCCTGACGGCTCTGCCGCCACCAATCCTTCAGTCTCCGATGTGATGGCCCGCCTGGGTAGCTAGTCCGACCCTGGGTTCAGATCTGGGCAATAAGTTCGTCGTGGACCCAGGACGACAGTGAGGTGGCGGTGGTCGTGGCAACGGTCCGTGGCTGCTCGGGAGTGAAGTCGTCCCGCAGTCCTGTCGACATGCCCAACGCAGCATCGGCTACCGCAGGCGGCAGACCGAACCCACGCGCCAGCTGAGGTCGGTGGGTCCGTGCACTGCGCGGACCCTCCGGCCCTGCCAGCTGGTGTCCAGCAGGGTTGGACTTATGACTGGATCCCCACGCTACCGAGAGATGCGGTCACCCGGTGACCGCATTCTGGGGAGTAGAGGTCAGAAAGCGTCCCGTGGTGGCCGGTCGCTAGTCCGGCAAGCTGCTGAGTCACCGCGGAGCCCAGCGAACGCCGTCGTCCTCGCAGAAGGTAGTGGTGACAGCGTCGCCGGTCACGCATGCCGCATCGACCAGTTCCCTGTCCCCAACTGGTTCTGATAGTTCGACTGTCTTTTCGACAATTTCATTGCCCGGACAGTCATATGCGCCCTCCGGCAACGGCTCGACATCGGTCCTGATGATGATCTGGTCCGCCCCGTAGGTGATCATTGGCTCCAGCACACGCCCAGTCACACCGCCAGAACAACCCGTCCGGGTCACATCAACCCTGAAGCTCGTCGAACCTGGCCGGACCACCTCTCCCTTCGGTAGTCCCCAGACAGCAGACGCAGACGGTGTACGGATAGCCCAGCGAACGCCGTCGTCCTCACACAACGATGCGGGTACCGCGTCGGGCACCAGGCATACACCATCCACCAGTTTCCTTTCCCCGATCGGCTCTCCAAGCTCAACGGTGAGTGGCACTACATCGTTGCCCTGGCATGATTGGACGCCGCCGGTCAGGGGCTCGACATAGGTCGTCACGATGATCCGGTCCGTCTCGTAGGTGACCTCCGGCTCGAGTACAGTCCCCGTCCTGCCGCTGGCACAGGCAGCGCGCTCAACCCCCACTTCAAGGCTGGTCGAATCGGCTGATACGTCGGCGGGACGGGCAAGGTGCCAGGTCGCATCGCCACGGGGCCCGTCCGGAACGCTGCAGCCCCCGAGCAGCGCAGCACCGGTGATCGCGGTGGCCACCAGAACACGCCGATCCCTGCGTCGCATCAGCCACCTCAGCCCTCAATTGATCTTCGACTCTGACCACTTAGCGACCAGTATCCTCCCCTGCCCGCCATTTGGAATCAGATCTAATTGCCACGGGGGTGCCCCTTGTCTTCTTTTCGGGGCGGTTTTCTTCGGGGCGCGGTTTCCTTTGGTTAGAACGGGGGTGGTTGGGGTTGTGTGGTGTAGGTTTTGCCGGTGAGTGAGGTGGCGGTGAGGGTGCCGGGGTGGGGTTGTTGGTAGTGCCAGTAGCCGGCGGTTTTGAGCAGGTGGTGTTTCCGGCAGAGGGCGGTGAGGTTGTCGTAGCTGGTGGTTCCGCCGTGGTGCCAGGGGATGGTGTGGTCCAGGTCGCATACCGGGCCGGGCCGGTTACACCCAGGGTGCCGGCAGGTTTTGTCTCTGATCAGGACGGTTTTGCGGAGGTCTTTGGGGACTTTGTAGCGGTCCCGGCCAACGCTGAGCACTGTCCCGGTTTCCGGGTGTGTGAGGATCCTGGTGAATCCTTTGGCGTGGGCGGCGAGGTTCCTTGCGGTGTCCGGGTCGATCGGTCCGAAACCCTCGAGTTCGGCTGGTTCGTTCCCGCCGAGCAGGGTCAGCACGGGAACGGTCACGAACACCACGGGCTGGACACCGAGCACCGATGCCAAATCCACCACCCCCGCACCCTCAGCAGGGTCTTCACCGGCACCCGTTCCGCTGGCGTCCGCGGGCCGGGTACGGGTCCCGCCGGTGACGGTGTCGCTGGCACGGGTGTCACT
>NZ_JABFOM010000020.1:0-62918 GCF_013116715.1 Arthrobacter sp. 147(2020) | reverse complement strand
TGACTCTATTCTCGATTCCAAGGTCAGAAGCCTCCAACAAACCCAGGGCGGTTCAGAATATGCCACAATTGCTGCCTGGGAAACCGCTCGGCCCATGCTCGTCATCGATTTGGTTGACCTGCCAAGGATTCCGTCGCTGTTTGGTCCCGCCGAGCGCCATCGACGGTCTAATCTACTCTTTCTCCATGGGTTCGCAGCTGACGTGCGTAAAACCGCCAAAGCTGGAAGTGACGAAGATCAGCACTACGTCCCCACTCAGATCGTGGCCGAACATCTTCGCGCACTCTTTCAAGACGCCGAAGGCAATCAGGCGATGGGAGTTCTTTGGCGATCTGCCAAAAACGAAACGGTAATGAACTGCGTGTTGTTCGTTGATAACGAAGGTTGCGTGGAACAGGGTCCAGAGTGGGCGAACGACGCGAGGGCGTGGTTAGGACTTATTCCTAGCAGTCAACAACGCGGTCCGCTTGCAGACACCTCGACTTGGTTAACAGAAGATCCGCAGTGATTAATTGACCGAGTTACCTACCCATATGGCGATCATTAGTCGTGCGCATCGATTCCGCAACATGGGGGGCTCGCGGATGACATACCATGCCGCTTCAGTCGTCACTCCGTGGGAAGCGTCCTGCCATGACCAGTGTCCTGAAAATTTCGTCTGGCTGTCCCGCACCATGAAGAGCGACCGCCGCTGCACCTGCAGCCCTCGCCCGGCCAGGCGATGCATCCAGCCCTAGCGCACCAACCACCTCACACCTCTGGCATCAATGGTAATCACCGTGAGCGCCCACTCACGTCCAGTCGTGTCGCAGGTTGGATATCCACTCTTCCCGAGCACCTGTAGGGCTGCAGGCGGCAAGCTTTCGATTGTCCGTCATGCAGTCCCAACGCTTTGCTCCCATGAACTGGAACAAACCTTGCCCTTGGGTCGGCAACGAGGATGGAGAGAATTTCATGGCCACCACCCCAGAAAGCAGTGACACCGCGAAAGCTGCTGACTATCAATGGCTGACCCCGAAGGACATTTGCACTCAGCTACAGATTCCAGAGCAGACGTTCTACCAGTGGCGAGTCAGACACCTCGGGCCCCGCGCGTATCGAATCGGTAGGCATTTGCGAATCAGCCGCACCGACTACGACTCCTGGTTGTCCTCACGATTGGACATCTAAATGTCACCAAGACCCCCGCTACCGCTTGGAACATGGGGGAAGATCAGCCGGAAAAAACACCCAACTGGCCGCTGGCGTGCAACGACAAGATACCGTGACACCGACGGCATCACCCGCACCGCTGAAGCCTGGGGAACCAGTGGAGCCGCCGCCGAGCGAAACCTTGTCATTTCGTTCCAAGACCGGCGAGCCCCTGCCACAAGTGATATTTCCAGAGATACTCGGCTATCCGAGCTCAGCGATCTGTGGTTCGACGAAATCGAGCACAATGGTCGCGCAGGCCGAAGGACCATCGATGGCTACCGTGACACCTACCGGCGTGTCATCGAACCCGCACTGGCCGGACTCCGACTGCACGAGCTGAGCACCGGCCGTATCGACCGGTTCCTTAAGGACGTCGCCGCAGACCACCCCGCCACCGCACGTCATTCCAAAATCGTTCTGACCGGCATGGTCGGTCTCGCGGTTCGGCATGATGCCCTGCGCTGCAATCCAGTAGGGGATGTTGGACCTATCAAGTCCGCCACGAAAGACGTCAAGGCGCTGTCCGTCAAAGATGTTCAGCAGCTCCGGTCTGTCATTGCCCGGTGGCAGGAGGACCCCACACACCAAGGACGGCCACGCGCGCCGGACCTACTGGACGTTCTCGACATTTTCCTCGCCACGGGCGCCCGAATTGGTGAAGTCCTGGCCATACGTTGGAAGGACGTCAATCTTGAAACAGAACCGCCGACCATCACGATCTCGGGAACCGTCGTGATGGAGAAAGGCCGCGGTGCCTACCGGCAAGACCACCCGAAAACGAGAGCCGGCTTCCGCACGATGAGGGTGCCGGCGTTTGCCGTGCAAACACTCCAGCGCAGGTACTCAGCCGGGCAGCCCAAACCCGAAGACATGCTGTTCCCGTCTTCCACGGGAACAGTGCGCAGCCCTCACAACTTCCGCAGGCAATGGCGGGACGCCCACGCTGGATCACCCTTTGAATGGGTAACCCCGCATGTTTTCCGGAAATCCGTTGCCACTCTCATCGACCAGGAATACAGTTCCAAGCAAGCCGCCGCACAGCTGGGTCACTCTGGAACTGCAATCACCGAGAAGCACTACATCGCCAAGGCAACCCAGTCGCCGGACCTCACAGCGGTCCTCCAAAAGTTTGGGACCGCATCACTATCCGGACCGGAGGGCATGTCTATGTGAACACCACCCACCGTCGCTGAGCCCAGACCCAGGACAGCAACACCCAAAGCTGATCCCGAATCATCCGAAAGCGTGTGGTTTCCGTGTGATTGAGCCATCCAAAGACAGAAGCGAGGCCCTCCCACCCAACGTTTCCGCAGGTCGGAGACCGAACAAAGTGGAGCTTAGGGGAATCGAACCCCTGACCTTTTCATTGCGAACGAAACGCTCTACCAACTGAGCTAAAGCCCCGCAGAAAGTACTGTAGCAAATCGCGGCCCAGACCCGGAGTAACCTCAGAGAATGACCACACAACGCTCCGCTGAGGAGCAGACCGAGATCAATGCCTGGCCAGCCCTCTGGGCGCTGGTCATCGGCTTCTTCATGATCCTGGTGGATTCCACAATTGTCTCAGTCGCCATCCCAGCGATCATGAACGGGTTGAACGCGGACCTGGACAGCGTGGTGTGGGTCAACAGCGCCTACCTTCTCGCATTCGCAGTACCACTCCTGATCACCGGCCGACTCGGGGATCGGTTCGGCCCGCGCCGCATCTACCTGATTGGCCTGGCCGTGTTCACCCTGGCCAGCGTGTTGTGCGGCTTGGCCGGATCGGTGGAAATGCTCATCCTTGCCCGGGTCCTGCAGGGCCTCGGCGCCGCCATGATGACACCCCAGACCATGGCGGTCATCACCCGGATCTTCCCGCCGGAACGCCGCGGGGCAGCCATGGGATTGTGGGGCTCGGTGGCCGGCGTCGCGACCCTCGTCGGCCCGGTGCTCGGCGGCCTCCTGGTTGACTCGCTTGGCTGGGAGTGGATCTTCTTCGTGAACGCACCGGTCGGCGTCGTCGGGCTCATCCTCGCGTACCGGCTCGTCCCGCAACTCCCCACCAACAGTCACAGCTTCGACTATCTGGGCGTCGTGCTGAGCGCCGGTGGCATGTTCTGCCTGGTGTTCGGTATCCAGGAGGGCGAAACCTACAACTGGGGAACCATCGCCGGCCCCATCTCCGTGTGGTCCCTGATCATCACCGGCGTGGTCCTGCTGGCCGCCTTCATCCTCTGGCAGCGGTACAACCGCAAGGAACCTCTGGTGCCGCTGGGCCTCTTCAAGGACCGCAATTTCTCCCTGGGTAACACCTCGATCTTCGCGATGGGGTTCGCAATCACCACCGTCGCCATCCCGCTGATGCTGTACGCGCAGAATGTGCGCGGCTTCTCCCCCACCGAGGGCGCACTGTTGCTCACCCCGATGGCGATCATCTCCGGGTCCCTGGCGCCTTTGGTGGGCAAGTTGGTCCAGCGCGGAAACCCCAAGTACATGGCGATCTTCGGTTTCTCGGCCATGTCCGTATCCCTGTTCTGGCTGGGGGCAATCCTGACCCCCGACGTACCGGTGTGGGCACTCCTGCTGCCGATCTCCCTGTTGGGTCTGGCGAGCGCCGGGATCTGGGCGCCCGTCTCCCTGACGGCTACCCGGAACCTGCCCCGCGCCTCGGCGGGCGCCGGATCGGGCGTCTACAACACCACCCGACAGGTCGGTGCTGTGCTGGGCAGCTCGGCGATCGCCGCGATGATGCTCTCCCGCCTGACCGCCAACATTGGCGACGGCGGAGCCGAAGCCGTTCCCGGACAACAACTCCCGGAGACCCTGCAGGCGGGGTACGCCGCAGCGATGGGACAGTCCCTCTTCCTTCCGGCTACGGCCATCCTCATCGGCCTCGGCGCAGCGCTGTTCTTCGCCCGGCCGCAGCGCCGGACCGGTTGGGCAGGCGACGAGTCGCCGTCGGGCGTCCCGGCCGAGACGAACGCGGCGAAGTAACCACTGCTAGCTCCGATTTTGGTGAGCAACCTGGACCGAACGCATCAATCTGGACATCGGTGAGAGAGATTCCGCTATCCGATGTCCAGGTTGCTCACCAGAACCGCCGACGACGACGCCACCCCGGCGAAACTGGGGCGTAAAGGATCCATCAAGACCCGGCGGTTCCGCCTCCTCTGGGCAATAGCCTGTCCACGGAAGCCGCGATAGATGCGGGCGTCGAGGTGATGGGGTTGTCTGTCGTTGGCCACAACAAAGCTCAAACGACGGATGGAACTGACGGCGATCAGCCCCGTCCGATTGGTGCCGCTCGCCTTCCTGGCCGCGATTCTCGGTGGGGCCGGTTTGCTGATGCTCCCGCTCTCACGGACTCCGGGAAGCGATGAAGTCTTCATGCCGGCGCTCTTTACTGCCGTCTCCGCGGTTTGCGTCACAGGACTGATAAACGTCGACACCTCCACCTTCTGGACCCCCTTTGGACAGACAGTCATCTTGGCGCTCATCCAGATCGGCGGGTTCGGCATCATGACCTTCGCAACGCTCCTGACCCTCCTGGTGCGCAAAAACCTGGGGCTGCGCTCCCAACTCGTCGCGAAGTCGGAAAGCCGTACCCTGAACCTCGGTGATGTGAAGGGGGTCCTCATCCGGGTGGCGACCATCATGCTCGCCTTCGAGGCGATCACCGCCATCCTGCTGACCGCGAGGTTCTGGATTGCCTACGAGGACGACCTACCCACGGCCGCCTGGCACGGCATCTTCCACTCCATCTCAGCCTTCAACAACGCGGGATTCTCCCTCTTCAGCGACAACCTGATCCCGTTCGGCACCGACCCCTGGATCATCCTTCCGATCTGCGTCGCCGTCATCTTTGGCGGCCTAGGATTCCCCGTGCTCATCGAATTGTTGCGGGGGAACCCGACCCGCAAAAGCTGGACCGTCCACGTCCGGCTCACCGTGTATGGCACCCTGATCCTCCTCGCGGTCGGAACGGGACTCTTTGCCTGGTTTGAATGGGACCGTCCGGAAACCCTGGGGTCCCTCTCGACCGGCGGCCGCATCCTGGCGTCGATTGCCGGTGGCGTCTTCCCCCGGACCGCCGGCTTCAACACCATCAACTACGGGGACGCCGCACCGGAGACCCTGTTGATCACCAACATCCTGATGTTCATCGGAGGCGGCAGCGCCGGGACGGCGGGCGGCATCAAAATCACCACCTTCTTGATCCTCGCCTTCGCCATCTGGAACGAAATCCGCGGGCGCGAACAGGTGACCGTTGGGCGCCGCTCCGTCAGTTCCTCCGTGCAACGCCAGGCGTTGTCGGTCGCGCTGCTGGGCATCGCGGCCGTCCTGCTCGGAACCGTCCTGCTGCTCGCCTTCACCGATTACGGCCTGGAAGCGGCCCTTTTCGAAGCCATCTCGGCCTTCGCGACCGTCGGGCTCAGCACGGGCATCACCTATGAACTGTCCACCGGCGCGGAACTGGTGCTGATGGCGCTGATGTTCATGGGCCGCGTCGGCACCATCACCGTCGCCTCGGCCCTCGCCCTCACCTCGCGCCCCATTCTCTATCGGCTCCCTGAGGAACGTCCCATCATCGGCTAGGAGTCTTCATGATGGTGAGCAACCTGGACCGGAGGGGTCAACCTGGACATCGGTGAGCGGGATCCTGCTCTCCGATGTCCAGGTTGCTCACCAAACCAAAAAACGACGTCGCCGCCCCCGCCCCGGACACACCACCCACTCCGACTGGTTGCCTCGGGGAACTACCGGTAGGCTCTAGCCATGGCTGACGAAACCACAGAACCCCAGAACGCCGACTCCACAACCGAGAAGGTCAAAGAGGTCAAAGAAGTCACCGACGACTTTGCCACCCGGCAGCACACCACCGCCTCGGGCCTGAAGTACACCAGCACCACCGGCCGGTTGGTCCTGCGCCGTGAGGAAACCAAGGACGGCAAGTCCGACGGGTTCAAGCCCAAGGCCGAGATTTTCATCGTCGCCTACACAAAGGACGCAGAGGACTCAGCGCCCGACGGCGGCACTACACCGTCCGAACGTCCCGTCACCTTCGCGTTCAACGGCGGTCCCGGCTCAGCCTCAATCTGGCTCCACCTGGGCCTCCTCGGTCCCCGCCGGGTGGATTCCGGCGACACCGGCGCCATGACGCCAGCGCCCTACGGCCTGGTGGACAACCCGGAAACCCTCCTTAAGCACAGCGACCTTGTGATGATCGACCCCGTCAACACCGGCTTCTCCCGGGTGGTCGAGGGCGAGAAGTCGGACGAGTTCCACGCCTTCATCGAGGACCGCGATCTGGTGGCCGAGGTTATCCGCCTCTGGACCACCCGCAACAACCGCTGGCTCTCCCCCAAGTACCTGGTCGGCGAATCCTACGGGACCCTGCGCGCTGTCGCCGTCGCCGGCCGCCTGTTCGACGCCTACGGCATGGCCGTCAACGGGCTGGGGCTTATTTCGACGGTCCTGAACATGTCCACGCTGCGGTTCTTCCCCGGCAGTGACCTGCCCTACGCCCTGCATATCCCTACCTACGCCGCGATCGCCCACTTCCACGGCCGCCACCCCGGCCGCGAACTGGCCGACGTCGTCAGTGAAGCCGAAACCTTCGCCGCCAAGGACTACGGGTACGCCCTCACCCAGGGCAGCCGCCTCACCCCCGAGGAGTACGACGACGTCGTCGCGCGGCTCGCCGCGATCACCACCCTCGACGAGGGGTTCATCCGGCGCACCAACCTACGCTGGCAGTACGGTGAATTCGCCGCCGAGCTGCTCCGGAAAGACGGACTCGCGGTCGGCCGGATCGACGGGCGGTTCACGGCGCAGCCGGTCAGCCTGCAGAACTCGGCGATGACCGACGACCCCAGCATCCGGGCGATCACCGGCCCCTACGCGGCAGCAATGAACCATTACGTCCGGGCCGAGTTGGGCTACGAAAACGACCTGCCGTACGAGGTGCTCACCGCGCGGGTCCACCCGTGGAGCTACAAGACGTTCGAGGGCGCGCCCGTCGACGTCAGCCAGACCCTCGAGCGCCTGCTGGTTCACAACCCCACGCTCCGCGTCCACGTCGACTACGGGTACCAGGACGGCGCCACCCCTCACTTCGCCGCCGAATACGTCTTCGCCCACATGACGATGACCGACCAGATGAGGGCCCGCTTCACCCACCACTATCACGAGGCCGGGCACATGATGTACCTCAAGCCCGAGTGCCGTCTGGCCCAGCTGGCAGCACTTAAGGACTTCGTGACCCACACGGACTAGGCGCCCCACAGCGTCGCCCGAAGTTTCTTTCCGGCTGAACTCTAAGTAAGCTTAGGTTTCCCGCGGAAAGCCGCGAACACCCAAAAGATAAGGAACACGTCGTGCTGCTGAAGAGAATCCTGTGGACTTTGGTCCCCGTCATTGCCTCCAAGCTGTTGAACAAACGACGTGGCAACAACCAGAACACCCGCGCCAACAAGACCCGGTACGATAAGAAGCACGGCCGCTAACCCCGGTTCGTGACGGACCACAACGAGTTAGCCGACCGTCAAGACGGCTACGTCGACCTGCGATCCTATGCGGCGATCGGCGACGGCCGGACGGTCGCGCTGATCGCACATGACGGCTCCATCGATTGGTATCCCACCCCGGATCTCGACTCCGCGCCGCCTTTCGCGCGCCTGCTGGACGCCGACGACGGCGGCGCGCTGGAACTGTGCCCCTCCGAACCGTTCACCACAGAGCGCGCCTACGTCGAAGGCACCAACGTGCTGACCACCACGTACACCACCTCGTCCGGTACGGCGCGGGTCACCGACTCGCTGAACACCGGCGTGGCGGGCAGGCTCCCCTGGGGTGAGCTGGCCCGACGGATCGATGGCCTCACCGGTCACGTCCCCATGCGCTGGGCCATCCGCCCGGGCAACTGCTTCCAGACCGCCTCTCCCTGGGTGCAATCCAGTGACCACGGCGCGATCCTCCGCATCAATGGCACCGCTCTGGGTGTGCGCGGGATCAACGAGGGTGAGGTGTCGATCGAGGGCCAGGCAATCTCTGGCACCCTGACCACCAGCCCCGGCTCCCGGCACCTCGTGGGCATCGTCTCCACCCACGACGAACCGCTCCCACTCCCCGATCCGCAGTCGGTGGACGCCGGTGTGGACCGGACCATCGCCAACTGGCAGACCTGGTCCAGGGAGTTCAGCTACGACGGCCCCTACGCCGACGAGGTGCTGCGCAGCGCGCTCGCCCTGAAACTGCTGATCCATAGCCCGTCCGGATCGATCGCCGCCGCGGCCACCACCTCGCTCCCCGAGAGCAGGGCCGGCGGCAAGAACTGGGATTACCGGTACACCTGGCTGCGGGACACCGCCTACACCCTGCACGCCCTTGTACGGACCGGGGTGCGCGAAGAGGTGCACGCCGCCGTGTCCTGGATGCTGAAGAACCTTCGCACCCAGGGCCGCGACATGCAGGTCTTCACCCGACTCAACGGGGACACCCCGCAGGGCACCCGCACCCCCGACCTTCCCGGCTGGCGCGGGATCGGCCCCGTCGTCGACGGCAACCCCGCCGCGGGCCAACTCCAGCTGGGCGTCTTCGGCGACCTCTTCGACATCGTTCGGTTGTACGTCGAAGCAGGGCACGTGCTTGACCCCACCACCTCCCGCCAGCTCGCTGACATCGCCGACCAGGCGTGCGACACCTGGCAGCAGCGTGACGCCGGGATCTGGGAGCTCCCGGAGGAGCGGCACTACACCACCTCCAAGCTCGGGTGCTGGCACGCCCTGGACAGCGCGGTGAAACTGTCCGAGGCCGGCCAACTGCAGCGACCGGCCGAGCGGTGGCGCGCTGAACGCGATCGGATCCGCGATTGGGTGGAAGAGAATTGTTGGTCGGAGGAGCGCCAGAGCTACGTCTGGTATCCCGGCTCGGAGGAACTGGACGCATCAATCCTGCTCCACGCGATCAGCGGGTACGAACGCGGCCCCCGGATGTCCTCTACCATTGACGCGCTTCGCGATGAGCTAGGCGCCGGCCCCCTGCTCTACCGGTATAGCGGTATGCAGCAGGAAGAATCCACGTTTCTCGCCTGCGCCTACTGGATGGTCGCGGCGCTCGCCCTGGTGGGCCGCACCGACGAGGCAAAGTCCCAGATGGAGGAGTTACTGCCACTGGCGAACGACGTCGGCCTGCTCGCCGAGATGATCGACGGCGACGAGCGCCACGAGTTCATGGGCAACCTCCCCCAGGGGTTGAGCCACCTCGCACTCATTACCGCAGCCCTGTCCCTGGCCGACGGCGACTAACGCCCTGTCTCACAGCTGGTCGTGGGTGAACCGCCCACCCATCAGGGTTGCCACGACCTCGATGTCGGCAATCTGGTGGGTGGGCACCTCCAGCGGTGACTCGGCCAGCACCGCACAGTCGGCGAGCATTCCGGCGGCCAACATCCCCTTCTCCCGGCCGAACCCGGTGGCGTCCGCGGATCCGACGGTATGGATCCGGAGGGCTTCCTCGGCGCTGAGCCTCTCGTGCTCGGACCCAAAGACGGCGCCGCTGGACGTCAGCCGGTCGACATACGCCTGGATGGAGCGCAACGCCGTGCCGTCCGCGCACGGCCGGTCCGAGCTCCCGGCCAACCGGATCCCCGCCTCGAGGAATGACTTCGCCCGGTAAGTGAACGCAGACCTGAGCGGCCCGAGCGAGCGGGCCATCGCGTCCCCGATCGGGTGGAAGAAGGACGCCTGCGGCGCTACCGCGACGCCCAGTGCGGCCAGCGCTGCCAACTGGTCCGGCCTGACGACCGCCGCATGCTCAATCCGGTGCGGCAACCGGGCCGGTCCGTCGAGTCCCACGCGCCCCTGCGCACGAAGGTGGGCGAAGGTGTCGATCGCGAGGTCGATAGCAGCGTCACCGATGGCGTGGGCGGCGATCGACCAGCCGGCCCGATGCGCATCCACCATCTGCCGTTGCAGGGCCGCCGGTTCGTCCAGCAGGTACCCCTGGTTTAAGGATCCGGTGGCGTAGGGCTCGGTCTGGGCAGCGGTCTCACTAGACAGGGCGCCATCCAGGAAGATCTTCGCCGGCCCCAGGGAAAGGACATCGTCCCCGAACCCGCTGTACATCCCCAGCCCCAGGCCGGCACCTGAAGCGGACTCCAGTGTTTCGATCGCTGGCATCAGCTGGGCCCTGGCGTGGAGTTTTCCCGCTGCCCGGGCGTCCTGGAATGCGCCCAACTCGTCCGGCGCGTGCCCAATCCAGCCCCCACCAACCCCGGCATCGGTGAAACTGGTGATGCCTTCCCGCGCGTACCGGGCGGTCGCCCGGTCAATTGCAGCGACGAGCGTATGCCTTGGGTAAGGGCGGAGCAGGTCGAGCACCAATGCCTGAGCCGTTTCCTGCAGCAGACCGGTCGGCTCACCCGACTCGTCCCGGACCACTCTGCCACCCACCGGGTCAGTGAACCCCGGTGCCAGCACGCCGGCACGGCGTAGGGCCTCGGTATTGGCGATACCTCCGTGGCCTGAGGTCCGCCTGATAAAGAGTGGCCGTCCGGCTGCCACCCTGTCCAGGGCCGCACGGTCGGGAAACCGGCCGCCAAACCGGTGGTGATCGAAACCGCTGGCAACCAGCCAGCCGCCGTCGTCGCCCTCGGGGCGGGTCTCAGCGGACGCGTGCAACAGGGCATACACCTGGTCGAGTTCGGTCAGCGGGGACAGGTCCACCTCGCCGAGGGTGAGGCCGAACCACGCCGTGTGGCAGTGAGCGTCATTCAGGCCCGGGATGAGGACCTTCCCATGCAGGTCGATGACTTCCCGGGCCGCAAGCCCTGCGAGGTCGTCGTCGAGCCCAACAATCCTCCCGTTGAGGATGCCGAGGCTGTGCGCGGTCGGGCGGGTGGGATCCATGGTGATGATCCGGGAGTTCGTGAGGATGAGATCGAGCTGCATGGTTCGCTCCGGGCCGGTGAATAAGATCGGTGAGTTCTGAGGGTGGGCACTACACGGTGGCGAAGTGCACCCAGACGCCGATCACCCAGACGCTTCCTGCAAGCAACGCGAGGCCCAGCTCAACGAGGATGCCGATGCCTGTGGCTTTCAGCGCTGCCCCGCTGGAGGAGAGGGCGGGGGCAAACTGGCGCTGGCGGGCGAACTCGCTGGCGAACAGTCCCGCCGCAAACCCGACGAACAGGCCGACCACCGGGATCAGGAACATGCCGATCACCCCGGTGACCAGTCCCACCACCACTGAGCGGCCGGGGATCTGGCGCTGTTGCAGTTTCCGGCCGGTCAGAACGGCCCCGGCGAGCAACCCGGCGACGGCAAGTACCGCACCAACCCCAAAGGCCACCCAGCCAGCGGTGCTGGAAACCACTAGTGCCCACATCAGGAGCGAGCCGATGATCAGGATGCTACCCGGCAGGATGGGCACAATGACACCGGCGACGCCCACCACGATCAGCAGGCCGCTCAGCACGGTCATCAGGATCTGAAATTCCATAGGGAAAGTCTCTCACTGCCCGGCACCGCTCCGGTCCACGCTTGTTCAGGCCCCACGGCATCACTAAGGTTACTGATAAAGCCCTAGGGCCCGATAGCAGGAGGCACGATGAGCACGCCAGGATCCGAGAACGACTCGTCCGACAGTACAACTCCCCGCGACACCACCCCCAAGCATGCTGACGGACCATCGGATCGGCGTGATCCACGCTCGTCAACGCCCGACGACGGCGATGCCACCCAGGCGTACAGCCACGTCACCCCCTCCCGCGAGAACGACCCCGACGCTACCCAGGCGCACACCCACGTCACCCCCCGCAGCAGCGCCAGCGACCCTGCCAATGAAGGCAACAACGCCGCGGTGACCAAGGAACAGCACTACGGCGATGGACAGCCCACCGAGGTGCACCGGACCACCGACAGCGATCGCACCCGGGAGCACCGGACCCAGCCCGACGGCATGGCCGGAGCGGTCGCGACAGGTGCGGGTGCTGGCGCCGCGGCGTCACCCTCGACCAGGACCCAGCCGGTGACAGCGCAGCCGGTGAGCCACACCGCCGATCCCGACGACGCACGCTACCGGGATGCACCGGACGATCGTCCCGCCCTCCCAGCATCAGCCGAACGCGCCGCACTTCTGCAGCACGAGAAGGACACCTTCGGCGGCATGAAGTTTGGCTCGGCGTTCTTCGGCTGGCTGACCGCCACCGGAATGGCCGTCCTGCTGACGGCCTTCGTCGCCGCCGCCGGCGCAGTCTTCGGGTTGTCCACCAACACCGATCTCACCGACGCGGCAGACCAGGTCGCCGCCGATCCGCAGACGGTCGGCATTACCGGGGCGATCGTGCTCCTGGTGATCCTGCTCCTCTCGTACTTCGCCGGCGGATATGTAGCGGGCAGGATGGCCCGGTTCAACGGCGCGAAGCAGGGAGTCGCCGTCTGGCTGTGGGCGCTCATCATTGCGGTTCTCGTGGCGATTCTCGGCCTGATCTTCGGTAGTCAGTTCGACATCCTGGCGAACCTCAACAGCTTCCCCCGCATCCCGCTCAATGAGGGGAACCTGACCACGGCGGGGATCATCGCCGTCGTCGTGGCCATCGCGGCAGCCCTCATCGGTGCAGTCCTGGGTGGCCTCACCGGCATGCGGTACCACCGCCGGATCGACCGGGCGGACTACGAGAACACCACCACTCGCTAGCGAACAGCAGCACAGCGTTGTCCCTGCGCCCCGCCTGTCACCCGACAGGCGGGGCGCAGCTGTGGGCGGTGCCAGTCCCGCGACGGACGAACGGCGGGGTCACCGTCCGGACGACCGCCGTTGCAGGTTCTCGAGGTGCTGGTTGTAGGCGGTGAGCTTGGCGTCGTCGTCCCTGTCGGCGGCGCGGTCCTCGCGGACCGCGGTGCGCTCGTCGTCCTTCCGCCAGGCCATGGCGACCCCCAGGGCAAGGAGGACGGTGGGGATCTCCCCAATCCCCCAGGCGATCGCACCGCCCCGCTGCTGGTCAGCGAGCAGCGCCGCGGAATCGGTGAGCTGCAGGCTGGCCCACCAGCTCGGTGCCAGAATCTCCGTGCCGCCCAGGAGGGAAAGCCCGAAGAAGGCGTGGAAGGCCATGGTCGCCAGCAGAATGATGAGCCTGAACGGGTAGGGTGACCGGGCCGGCCCCGGGTCGATCCCAATCAGCACCCAGGCAAAGAGGTACCCGGTAATGAGGAAGTGCACGATCATGAACACGTGCCCCACGTGGGTAGACAGCGCCAGGTCGAAGACCGGCGAGTAGTAGAACCCCACCATGCTGCCCACGAAGATCAGACCGGCGACTGGCGGGCGGGTCAGGAAGTGGCTGAACCGTGAGCGGAAGAGCCAGAGCACCCACTCCCGGAGTCCCCGGCTGCCGTCGGTGCGCGGCCGGGTTGCCTTCAGCAGCAGAAGGATGGGGGCGCCGAGGACAAACAGGACGGGCGCGTACATCATAAGACCCATGTGCTGGATCATGTGCCCGGAGAAGCTGGTCCTCCCGTACACGGCGGGACCGCCACTGGTAAGCCAGATCAGCAGCGCACAGCCCGCGAGGAACGCCAGGGTGCGTGGAATGGACCAGGCGTCGCCCCGGCGCCGGATCTTGACGACAGCGGCAAGGTAGGCACCCGCGGCAACGAGGATCAGGAGCCCGATGGTCCAGTCGGGGTGCCACGACGTCATGAAGCTGGAGACGGTGAGTGGCTCCGGGAAGGGATAGCCCAGGAGGGACCGGCGCAGGTCGACGTCGGCAATCGACCCTTGCGGGACCGGCGGCGGGCTCGCCGCGAGGCCGGCGGACACCCCGATCGTGACGATCATCAGCGCGGCCTCGGATACGCCGAAGATGGTGAATGCCCGCCGGTCCTCGGGGTTGCGGTCCAGCCGGGGCAGTATTCTGCGGCGTTGATACCACCCGGCAAGGCCCAGCGCCGTGAGGCTGCTGACCTTCACCAGGACGAGGATCCCGTAGGGCGTGGCCAGGTCGGCGAAAGACCCGAGCCGGAGGCTGGCGTTGATGATGCCGGAGAACGCCACTGCCCCGAAGGCCCAAACGGCCAGCGCGGAATAGCGACGAAGAACCCGGCCGGTGTCCTTGCCCAGCTGGGATCCCAGCAGCAGCACGGCCGCGAGGCCACCCACCCACACGCAGACACTGATGAGGTGGAGGGCGAGCGAGTTCACCGCGTTGCCGTGATCATCGGACCCGGCGGCGTGCCCGGCCAGGGCCAACGGCAGGATTCCCAGCATGGCAATGCCCAGCGCGATACCGGCGCCGGTGGTGGACCGGACCATCGGCAGCATGACCACCAGGATGAGAACTGCCATCAACGCCACGAGCAGGATCTGTCCCAGCTCCAGTTCGGTAGCGAAGAACAGGAAGATGGAGAAGAAACCGGGGCTGAGCATCGACTGCCCTGCCGTATCGGCGGCGATCAGCACCAGCGAGGCGACCGACGACACGAACCAGACCCCCGCGGACCAACCCGCCCAGCGCAGGGCCTTCCACTGGGCGAACCCGATGATTGACTTGTCGCGGCCGGACGCCGGGAGCAGACCGGCGCAGAGCACCAGGAAGCCGATGGTCAGGGCGGCGCTCAAGTCCTGGGCAACGCGTGCCGCCGGACGCGCATGCACCACGAAGTCGCCCGGATCCGCCATCGTGGTCCGGTACGTCGTCAGGGCCTCGCTGAAGTACATCGCCAGGATGGCAACGGCCAGGCTGACGGGCACAGCAATCCCGAGCACCACCCGGACAATACTGCGTTCGGGGATGCCCGTTTCCGGCGACCGATCCGTGCCTGACTCATGGGCCGGGTCGGTGTCTGGGCCCGACGAAACTGGGTCCCCCTGAGGCGCCGTGGGCCCCGAATGCGTTATGCCGGTCATAGATCCTCCTGGATACTCAGTCTAGCTACTTCTACATGACGTAGAAGTATTCGCCGGGAGGTTGCTGTCCGCTTTTGCGCCCGGCCGCCGATCAGTTGAGGATGGAACCATGGAGAGCCGCACCCCTCGTTTCGCCCATGACCGGCCGTTTGGGTGGATCCTGGTCATTACGGGGCTGGTGGGGTGGCTTGCGTCCGGGCAGCTGGTCCTCGAACGGCTCGCCGTGTACGCGGACCCGAATTACGTCACCAGCTGCGATGTCAACGCCTTCGTTTCGTGTGGTGAGGTCTTCAGGACCTGGCAGGCCAGCCTGTTCGGCTTCCCCAACCCCCTGCTGGGCATCGTCGCGTTCAGTGTGGTGATCACCACGGGGGCGATGCTCCTCGCGGGGGCCACCGTCGCTAAATGGTACTGGCGTTCCCTCCAGGTTGGCGTCGTGGCGGGGATGGTCTTCACCATCTGGCTGTGGAGCCAGGCGCTGTTCGCGATCGGCATCCTCTGCATTTACTGCATGGTGGTGTGGGCGGCCATGATCGTCCTCACCACGTTCCTCACTTCACGCAACGTTCTTCGTGGCGTGTTGCCCGCAGGTGAGCGACTCCACGGGTTCCTCAGCGGGTGGACCGGCACGACGGCGGCGCTGCTGCTGATCATCACGGCCGCCAGCGTGTTCTTCCGCTTTGTCGGGGTGTTCGCCTAGCCATCCGGCGCATGATGCCATTCCGGAAGTGCAAGGGAGCGGTCGACAGCTCCCGCCAGGCTGGTCAGTTACGGCGGCGTGCGCGCGCCAGTTCCGTCCCGATGGCATCGAGTCGGCCGGTCCAGAACGCTCGGAAAGGCTCCAGCCACTGGTCGACGTCCTGCAGCGGGCCGGCTTCCACTGCGTACAGGCGGCGGGTGCCATCGCCCCGCACCCGCGCAAACCCTGCTTCCCGCAGCACACGGAGGTGCTGGGAAACGGCTGGCTGGGAAATCCCGAACTCGGTTCGGATCACCCGGGCAATATCGCCGGCAGACCACTCCTCGCCGAGGAGCAGCTCCAGAATTCGGCGGCGGACGGGGTCCCCCAGGACATCAAACGCATGCATAAGCAGAACCTATCAAAGAGTGCTTATATATGTCTAGCCTTATATAGCGCTCATCCCCGCCAGCAGCACGATTTCTCGGGCTTACGGCGGGGATGGTCGGCATCGACAAGGGGTGGCTAAGGGTTACGGCGAAGGCTTTCCGCCGTTGACGTTGAGCGTTTCGCCGACCACGTAGCTGGACTCCGACGACGCCAGGAAGACGTAGGCCGGGGCCAGTTCGGTAGGCTGGCCAGCACGGCCCAGTGGCGTGTCCTTGCCAAACTCGGGCAGCTTGTCCTTCGGCTGCCCGTCCGAAACCTGCAGTGGTGTCCAGATGGGGCCAGGTGCGACCGCATTCACCCGGATACCTTTGGGCGCCAGCTGCTCGGCCAAACCCTTGGTGAAGTTGTTGATGGCCGCTTTGGTGCTCGCGTAGTCCAACAGCGTGGAGGAGGGGCTGTAGGCCTGGATCGAGGTGGAGTTCACGATGCTCGACCCGGGCTTCAGGTGCTTCAGTGCCTCGCGGGTAATCCAGAAGAACGAGTAGATGTTGGTCTTGAAGGTCTCATCCAGCTGCTCGTCGGTGAGATCCTCAAGGCTCTCGACGGCGATCTGCTTCCCGGCATTGTTGACCAGGATGTCCAGACCACCGAGCTGCTCGGCGGCATCGTTCACGAGTGACCGGCAGAATGCTGCGTCGGTCAAGTCACCGGGAAGCTTGACGGCCTTCTGGCCGGCCTCTTCGATGATGCGGGCAATCTCGATTGCATCCGGTTCTTCTTCGGGGAGGTAGGACAGCGCCACATCCGCGCCTTCACGCGCGAAGGCAATCGCAACTGCTGCTCCAATACCGGAGTCCGCTCCGGTGATCAGGGCCTTCCGACCCTTGAGCCGTCCGGTTCCGCGGTATGACGTTTCGCCGCGGTCGGTCTGTGGTTCGAGGTCCCGATCCAGCCCGGGCTCGGGCTGATCCTGCTTCGGTGCCGAGATGCTCGGGAACCGCGTTACCGGATCCTGGAAGGTGTACTGGTCGGTGGTCAAAGTCTTGTCAGTCATCTATTTCCTCACTTGCCGTGCGAATGTACGGTCTGTGTAGACCAGCCGGGGTGTGGATGAGATGTCACAACCCCTGAAAGCTAAGCCTACTGACTATTCTATGACGTGAGGGCTGTCCGAAACAAGGTGGCGCTGGGCAACTAAAAGATCTGGGCGAAGAAACCCGCGCCGATGCTTGCCACCAGGGCGATGATGAGGAGCCAGACGATGGGCACACGGTATTTGTTGATGAAGCGCATGGTTCCCCAGTCTAGGCGAGCCCGACGAAACGCCCCTCTTCGGCGGAAATAATTCCCCTCCCCGCCACGCTGCAGATGGGTATGAACAATCTTGTGGCGGTAACTGGATCAACGGGGGCCCTGGGCGGCTCCACGGCACGTCTACTCTCGGCGGACGGGCTGCCGCTTCGCCTCCCCGTCAGGGACCTGGGCCGCGCGCCAGCACTGCCGGAGGCGACGGCCGTCCAGTGCAGCTACGCCGACAGGCCCGCAGCTGTCACAGCCCTTGAAGGGGTTCACACGCTCTTCATGGTGTCGGCAGGTGAAGCTGAGGACCGCGTGGACCAGCACCTCACTTTCGTTGACGCGGCCAGGGAGGCAGGCGTCCAGCATGTTGTGTACACCTCCTTCTTCGGCGCGGCCCCGGACGCCACGTTCACCCTGGGGCGCGACCACTGGGCTACCGAGGAGCACCTCCGCAACTCCGGGATGGCCTACACCTTCCTCCGCAACAACCTCTACCTGGACGTGCTGCAGTACTTCGCCGACGACGCAGGGGTGATCCGCGGTCCGGCGGGCACCGGCCGGCTGGCAGCGGTGGCCAGAGACGACGTCGCTCAGGTGGCAGCGGTAATCCTCAGGGACCCCGCGGCGCACGAGGGAAAAACCTACGAGCTCACCGGCCCCGACTCCCTCACCCTCACAGAGGCTGCCGCCATCATCACGGCGGAGACCGGCCGGGACGTCAGCTACCAGGCCGAATCGGTGGAGGAGGCGTACGCATCGCGGCAGCACTTTGGTGTGCCCGGCTGGCAGCTGGATGCCTGGGTCAGCACCTACACGGCGATCGCTGAGGGCGGGCTGTCCAGGGTGACGCCGACGGTGCAGGATCTCACCGGGCGACCAGCCCGGGATCTCGCCAGCGTTCTCCATCCGGGCCGCTAGGCTCAGGCATATGCGCAAAGACTTCAGTAGGGACTCAACCTCGAACCGGGACTTCTACCGCCTTCTGACCTCGACGGTGGTGCCACGGCCGATCGCCTGGGTGTCCTCCCGGTCGGCGGCTGGTGACGACAACCTCGCCCCGCACTCGTTCTTCACCATCGCGTCGGTGAACCCGCCGATCGTCCAGTTCACCTCGGTGGGCCGCAAGGACACGTTGCGCAACATCGAGGAGACCGGCGAGTTTGTGGTGAACCTTGCTCCCGAGCCGTTGTTCGAACAGATCAATGCGACAGCCACGAACTTCGACCGCGATGTCAGCGAGTTCGATGCCGCGGGTCTCACCCGCGAGCCGAGCCTCACCATTGCCACCCCGCGCGTCCTGGAGTCGCCGGTCGCCCTGGAGTGCACACTCCATCAGGTGCTCCCCATCGGGGATTGTTTCGTGGTGTTCGGCGAGGTTACCCACGCCGCAGTGTCGACCGAGGTCCTTGATGGCACCCATCCGCTGATGGACCGCCTCAAACCCCTGTCCCGGCTGGGGCGGGACGAGTGGGGGACCACCGGGGCGATCCAGACGATCAAACGCATCCCGGTGGATGAATGGCCAGGGCACTTCCGCGGCTAAACGGGTACCGCGGAAGCGCCCTGGTCAGGCCTGCGGCTGGTTAGCCGATGCCCAGCTGGACAAAGAAGAACCAGACAGCAACCGGCACGATCCCGATCATCGCGATCGCCCAGAGCAACAAGGCCCTGAAGAACATCCGCTCATCCTTGGGCTGCGCACTGGCCATCAGCAGGGCCCCGCTGGTGGACATGGGGCTCACGTCCACCACCGATGAACTAATGGAGATGGCGGTGACCACGCCGATTGGCGTCAGGAGCGGATCCAGCGCGATCGGTGTGACCACCGGGCTGATCACGCCGAGCGTGCCGGTGGTGGAGGCGAAGGCCGATACGAGGGCGACGACGTACCCGGTTACCAGGGCGGCGATGGATCCGTTGCCCAGGCTTTCAATGCCAGCCTGCAACTCGTCTAGTGCACCCATCGCTTCCAGCATCCCCACGTAGGTGACGATGCCGGTGACCAGGATGATGGCACTCCACGGCATGGCCTCCACAGCGGGTTTCTGGACGCCTGAATTGATCGCGATCAGGATGAGGGCGATGGTGAGGGAGGCCACGCCAACGTCGATCGCGAAGACGGTAGTGAGCACCAGCAGTGCGACCAGACCGAGCAGCGTGATCACCCGCATCGGGGTGACGTCCACCCGGGTGATCGGGGCGGCGGCGGTCCGGGTGGCGGTCAGTGTCCCACCGGAACCGGCGGCACCGCCGTCGACGTCGAGCCCGTCCTGGCCGGGTGTGTCATTACCAGGAGCCACTGCCGGATCGCCGGACGAGTCGGCGGGATGCTTCGCCGCGCGACGTTTCACGATGGTCTGGATCAGGGCGTAGGCCAGGACCGCGAGGAGGGCGTTGAAGAGGAAGCAATAGAGGTAGAGCTTCCAGGAGTCGCTGGAGGCACCAGCGCTGTCCAGCATCTGGTTGGACAGCACGCCAAAGGGGTTGACCGGCGAGAAAGCGCCAGCGTTGGCACCCTGCACGACGACGAGTCCCATGGCGAGGGCGCTGATCCCGAAACGGGCACCGAGCGCCAGTGCCACCGGGGCGACGATGGCAATGGCCGCCGGAGTGAACGCACCGGCGGAGGCGAGCAGCGCGGTGAGCAGGAACATCAGGACCGGCACGAGGAGCCTGCGATCGCCTGCCAGGCGTTCACACCAGTAGGCCATCAGGTCGATGGTTCCGTTGACGCGGACAATCGCAAACAGCAGGGTGGCCCCGACCAGGATGAAGAACAGCCCGGAGGGGAAGGCGCCGATCACGTCGGCGATGGGGAGGCCGGCAAGGGTGGTGCCGACAACAAAGGCGGCGACCAGGGCGATCAGGCCGGCGTTGACCTTGGTGAAGGAACCCCAGGCGAAGGCGCCGATCAGGACGAGGAATGCGATGAGTGATGGTGTCATGACCGGTCCTACTTCTGGATCGACACGAGGTCGCCAGCGAGGAGACGCCCGGCCCCGGTGATGGCAGGGGTGTGGCCCAGCGCCTTGAGGATCTCGTAGGTGGTGGCGACGGCAGCGGTGATCACGGGGACCCCTAGCTGGTCTTCGGCCGTCTGGACTGCTGCGAGGGATGGCATCTGGACGCAGGCCGACAGGATCACGGCGTCCACCCCGTCGCGGTTGAGCTTCTCGGCGATCCCCGGAAGCTGCTGGGGGTCGAGCCGGCCGACCTCGAGGTTGTTGTCCACCGAGAGACTCACGGAGTCCACCACCTCGATGCCAGCGCCCTCGATGTACTCGGCAACCAGCTGGGTCAGCGCGGGGACGTAGGGGGTCACCATGGCGATCCGCTTCGCGCCCATCTCCTGCAGGGTCCGCACGAGGGCACCAGCGCTGCTGGTGACCTCGGCGGGGTGGCCGTTCTTCTCGGCGGCACCGGCGATCGTGGCTTCGGATTCCACGTGGGCGTTGGGGCCCTGCGCCATCACGGCGACCAGGCAGGCGTACGCGATGACGTCGACGTCGGCGTCGGACACCGCTTCGGCGCAGTCGGCCGCCTTCCCTACCATGGCCGCGAGTTCCTCACGGTTGACCTTCTTCATTCCGGCCCGTGCTGAATGGAACGTGTACCGGTGACCGGTTGCTTCGGACTGTCGACGGAAGAGTTCCGGCAGCTCGGTTTCCATGGTGGTGTTCGAGCTGGGGACGATCAGCCCGATCCTGGAGGAGCCCTCGGAGGCAGCGGACGGGGAGGTTTCGCAATATTCGGCTGGGGAAGACATGGTTGTCCTTCACATCGTTGTGGGTGATCTAACTCATATAGTGAGTTCGTAACCCATATTGTGGGTTGTCTCTGCGAATGTCAAGAGAAATGCCCGAAGCCACCGGACCCCACTAAGATTGCACGGACCCGAAAAGCTCGGAGACTGATGACGTGAGGACGGCGTAAGTGACAGCCGAACAGGCAAGCGGCGCGGCCCCCATCCTGGTGCTGCGCAAGGTGAGTCAGATTCTCGAGTGCTTCACCCCTGACAACCCCGAGCCCACGCTGCAGCAGCTCGCCCGCGCCACCGGCCTTCCGTCCAGTACCTGCCAGCGGCTGGTGCAGAACATGGTCCGGGAGGGCTACCTGGACCGGGACGGCGATCGCTACCGCATCGGCATCCGAATGGTTCGCTGGGCCAGCACCGGTACGTCCGGAATGGATCTGGTTCAGCTGGTCAAACCGATTCTCCAAAACCTCCGGGACGAGACCGGGGAGACAGCCTGCCTCTACGTGCGCGACGGCGCCTTCCGCACCATCGTGGCCGTGGCCGAGACCCGGCATGTGGTGATCCGGCCCTTCGCCGTCGGGATGGTGATGCCGATCCACGCCGGGGCCCCCGGCAAGATTTTCCTCGCGTACGACCCGCGGGCACGTGAGGCCCTGACGGAATCCCAGCTCACCAGGTTCACGCCCAGCACTCCCGACAGCCTGGCGATGCTCGACCGGCAGGTGGCCGAGGCCCGCGATCAGGGATACTTCGCCGCCTTCGGCGAGCGACACGGTGATGTCGGCTCCATCGCCGCGCCGGTCTTCCGCCACACCGGCGAGCTGGCAGCGGTACTCGGCCTGGGATTTCCCACCCAGCGGGTCGGCGCCGACGACGTCGGGCGCCTCGGCCCCATCGTCAAGGATGCCGCGGACCAGGCAAGCCACGCATTGGGTCAGCCGCGACACTGACGTTCCGCCCGAAGTAAAGCACCCTTGACACGTCGTGACTAGTCAAGCACACTTGTCTACATGACAAGCGTCCTTGACCATTTCGGGTTTCAATGAGAAACGATCTCAGCGCACTGCGGCGCGCAGCGAATATCTCCCAACGTGAGCTGGGCGAGGTCCTGAACGTGTCGCGGCAGACGATCAATTCCATCGAGACCGGCCGCTACGACCCGTCCCTACCCTTGGCTATTGCCATCGCCCGCCATTTTCACAGCACTGTTGAGGAGATTTTCCATGTGGACTGATACGTACACCTCAAAGCAGAAGGCCCTCACCCTCGGCCTGGTGCTGGTTGGTCTGACCGCACTGATAGCGACCGGACTACTCCTGCAGGAATATGGTCCCGGGAACATGGGCACCGGGTTGCTGACGGGCGGCGCCGTGGGCCTGGCGGCGGCCCTGGTCGGGCTCTGGCGCATCACCAGAAGACCCGACTCCACTACCAGCTTCGAACGCGCCTGGACCCAGACGGGCGACGAGCGGGACGACGCGGTGCTGACGCGCTCGCTCGCGGTCCTGGGTCTGCTCTCTTTCCCACTCACCGCCGTCGCGGCGATTGCCATTGGACTGGGGGCGGCGGTGGAGATGGTCCTCGCGCTGCTCCTCATCACGGAGATCCTCGTCGGGGCCGTGGCGTTTGCGGTGATCAACCGGAAGAGTTGAATCGGCACAGGTGAAGCGGCCCAGATGAAACCGCGCACGGCACCGGATGCCGCCGTACTGCCACCCATGCCGTTGGGCGCATACTTGCAGGCGGCATCCAGCTAGCCCGCGTAAACTTACGGTAACCGCGGGTTTAGCAATCCCTCCGTCTGCTGTGAAGCAGCATCCTACGCAGGGACACTTATTGACTACCGCAACCTCCGGTCGCAGCGTGCGGGTTTCCAAGCCCAACGACATCGTCGCCTCCTACTCCACCCTCCTCAAGCAGGTCCGTAAGGAAGGTTTGTTGAACCGGCGACGCCGTTTCTACGTGGCGGTCTTCGCCGCACTCGCCCTGACGATGGGTGCAGCCTGGACCGGATTCGCCCTCCTCGGTGACACCTGGTTCCAGCTGCTGATCGCCGGTGTGCTGGGCATCGTCTTCACGCAGATCGCCTTCCTGGCCCACGAGGCCTCCCACCGGCAGATCTTCAAGACCCGCGGCGCGAATGACTGGTCGGGGCGCATCCTCGCTGCCGGTGTCGTCGGCATCAGCTACCAGTGGTGGATGAACAAACACACCCGCCACCACAACGACCCCAACGTGGTAGGCAAAGACCCCGACATCGAGATCGACACCATCTCTTTCATCGAGGAAGACGCCGCGAAGGCCAAGGGACTCCACGCCTGGATCACCCGGCGCCAGGGATACCTGTTCTTCCCCCTGCTCACCTTCGAGGGCATCAACCTGCACGCCAAGTCCATCGCAACCCTCTTCCGTCCCGGCGCGGTTCAGGGCCGCTGGATCGAACTTGCCCTGCTGGCCATGCGCTTCGGCGCCTATCTCGGCATCCTCTTCTGGTTCCTCCCCGTCGGCATGGCCTTCGCCTTCATCGGCGTCCAGATGGCCGTCTTCGGCATCTACATGGGCGCCTCATTCGCCCCCAACCACAAGGGCATGCCGATCATCCCGAAGAACAGCAAGCTCGACTTCTTCCAGAAACAGGTCCTCACCTCACGGAACATCCGTGGCGGGAACTTCGTGAACAACGCCTTCGGAGGCCTGAACTTCCAGATCGAGCACCACCTGTTCCCGGACATGCCCCGCCCACACCTGCGGAAGGCGGCCCTGATCGTCCGCGAACACTGCGAACGCCTCAAAGTGCCCTACACCGAGGTCGGCGTCGCCGCCTCCTACGGAGCCGTGGTGTCCTACCTCAACCGGGTAGGCCTGGCCGCACGGGACCCCTTCGACTGCCCCATGGTCAACAAATACCGGCACCAGTAGCCGGCACTTCCCCTGCGCGACGGCGGCCTCCACCAACACCTGGTGGGGGCCGCCGTCGTTCTTTATGACAGGATCGTTTTATTGACCTCTTGCCGGATCATTCTCCTGAAATGAAGGACACACACTCATGACTCTCCCGATATATCACATCGCAGTCATCGCTGGTGATGGCATTGGCACCGAAGTAATGCCCCCCGCCCAGCGGCTGCTGGAAGTTGCCGGAGCGCGGTACGGATTCTCCTTCGAGTGGGAGGAACTCGAGTGGGGCTGCGAATACTATGCGCGCACGGGCGCCATGATGCCAGAGACCGGACTGGCCCAGCTGGCCGAGTGCGATCAGATCCTGCTCGGCGCCGTCGGCTACCCCGGGGTGCCCGACCACGTGTCCCTGTGGGGGCTGCTGATCCCCATCCGCCGCGCCTTCCAGCAGTACATCAACCTGCGCCCGATCAAGCTGCTTCCCGGGATCGAGAGCCCGCTGCGCAAGGTGCCCGCCGGGGGCATCGACTTCCTGGTGGTACGGGAGAACAACGAGGGAGAGTACTCCGAGAGCGGTGGACGCCTGTACCGCGGAAGCCCGCAGGAAATCGCCATTCAGGAGTCTGTTTTCTCCCGGTTCGGAGTGGAGCGCGCCATGCGTTACGCCATTGGCCTGGCGGAACAGCGCGAGGGAAAACTTGCGTCGGCCACGAAGTCCAACGGGATCATCCACACCATGCCGTTCTGGGACGAGATCTTCCGGGAACTCGGCGCCGAGCATCCCAACCTGGAGATCTCCGAGTATCACATCGATGCGCTGGCAGCCCTGTTTGTGCTGGACCCCGCACGGTTCGACGTCGTCGTCGCCTCGAACCTGTTCGGTGACATCCTGACGGACCTGGGCGCGGCCATCATCGGAAGCATCGGCATCGCCCCGTCCGCGAACCTGAACCCGGAGAAGGAGTTCCCCTCCATGTTCGAGCCGGTGCACGGCTCCGCGCCGGACATCGCCGGACAGGGCAAGGCGAATCCCCTCGGTCAGGTCTGGGCCGCATCAATGATGCTCGACCACCTGGGCCACCAGGATGCGGGCGAGGCCATCATGGCGGCCATGGGACACGTCCTCGAAGAGACCGAGGTGCGCACCCCGGATCTTGGCGGATCGGCCAGCACTGAAGAGGTGTCAGAGGCGCTGATCAACGCGTTCAACGCCGCTGCCCCAGCCTGATCACCCGAACGCCTGGTCCGGACGGTTACCCCGTCCGGGCTAGGCGTTCCACAATCCGTACGAGTCGGCCAGGGACGAGATTTTCTGCGCCCGGGCCAACCGCGGCAGGTAGGATCCGTCTCCCACCACCGCGCCGGCAGCGTGCGCGCTCAGCAGCTCGTGGGCCCACATGATCTCCGAGTCACTCGGTGACAGGCCCTTGTTGATCGTGTCGGTGGCATCCGGCAGAAGGCACAGCTTCCCGGTCATTCCCATGGACGCCGTGACCTTGCAGGCCTCAAGCAGGGTATCGCCCAGGGCTCCGACGGTGGGGCCGTCGATCGGACCCGGCAGTTGACCCACCCGTGATGCCACCACCAGTTTCGCCCGGGCGTAGGCGAGCGCCATCGGCTCGTCGGAGGCACCGGTATCCCGACGGAAATCGCCGACGCCGAATGCCAGCCGGAAGGTGCCCGGAGCGCTGGCAATAGCCGTGGCGTTCTCGATGCCCAGCGCTGACTCAATCAGCGCGAGCACCGGGGTGCCAGCCTGCAGCCGCATGGCGGTGTGGGTGACCTGTTCGGGCTTCTCAGTCATCGCCAGCATCACCCCGCGGAGCCCGGGCGCCTTGGACAGCGCCGCGAGGTCGTCGGCCCAGAAGTCGGTTTCAATGCCGTTGACGCGGACCCACGCGGTCATACCGGTGGAGAGCGCCTCGACCACCCGCTCGCGCGCCGCCTCCTTGTCGTCCGCAGGGACGGCGTCCTCCATATCGAAGACCACCGAATCTGCCTCCGAGGTAAGGGCGGGCGCGAAGTTGGACTCGGACGCCGCTGATGCAAGCAGCCAGGAGCGGGAAAGCTTGGCAGGGAGCGCAGCAGCGCGGCTGTTTCTTAAGGAAGCCATACCAGAACACTACTGAACCGTCGGAGCCATATTCCACCGCAGCACCGTAGGCGACGTAAACACTACGAACAATTAGGCCCCCGATCCTTCAGATCCCCCGGCCTGCGCGCCTAATGGTCATCACCGTCGTGGTCGTGGTCGTCGGCGCCTGGGGATTCCGGGTCGCCGGTGACGATCGCGAGTTCGGTCGGTGTTTCGGGCAGGTCGAAGCTGTCCCGGACGGTCCCCGCGGCAATGTCCACAACGTGGAGTTGCGCGGTGGCGGCGTCGGTCACGTAGGCGAGGCCGTCAGCACCCACCTTGACGAGGGGGGCTGGGAGTTGCCACTCGGTTGGCTCCTCCCACGGCTCGACGACGTCGATCTGGTGGAGGACCTCACCGGTTTCCTCGTCGAGGACGTTAAGCTGTCCGTCGTAGGTCAGGACCAGGGCTTCGCCATCCGCACCGCGAGCGAGGGAACGGAACCAGTACGCGGAGCCCAGGTCGACGGTGGTGACGGAGTCAGCGAGGGTGTCGATCAGTCCGATGCGCGTGGGGCGTTCCAGGCTGGCATCGGGGTCGGTCTTGTAGTCGGCGAGCACTATGGACGACGCGTGGTGGCCAAACAGGTTGCCCGAGCGCTGGTAGTCCTCCTCGACGGCGACCTTGTGGAACCTACCATCCCGGTACACGACCGGACCGTTCTCGCAACCGAGCACCACGACGTCGCCGTCGGCCGTCGGCTGGGCCGCAGTCTCACCATGCACGCCCGGGCAGTCGGAGGTTTCAGCGATGACCTCACCCTCCGGGGCAAGCACCTGCACGGTATTGCGGGCGTCGGCGGTGCCCTGCGTCAACAGCAGGTCCCCGCCGCTGAGGGGCACCGCGACACCATGGTGCGCGGTGTCGGTCGAGTATTCCTGGACCTCGTCATCCTTGATTTCACTATCGCTGAGCGCTTCGGAATCCATGACGGTGATGGCTCCCGTCCCGTCCGAGAACAAGGCTGTTTTCCCGTGGTGGACCACCACATGGCCCGGCTCCGGGGCATCCACGGTTTCGTCGGTGAGTACCGGGTCGCTGACGAAGTAGTGGTTGTGGTCTCCGTGTCCTTCGACGATCAGCCCGGTGTCGAAGAGGCTAAAGCCGTCGGTCGAGCTGACCATGACATGCCTGCCGTCGCCAGCGTTGTTCAGCCGGAGGAAGCCCTCCATTTCCGTGGTGGCGAGCACCTCGCCTGATGCGGTGTCGACAGTCATCACTCCACCGTCATAGGTGAGGACCGCGCGGGGGCTTAGCGCAGCAACTTCCGTCCGGTCTGCCCCATCGGTGTCAGTCGCGTCATCGGCGGCCGACGCTGCGGCGGTGGCGGGGAGGTCCCCGGAACCGGCAGGGTCGGCGGTGGAGCAGGCTGAGAGCAGGAGGGCAGCGGCGACCGCCGCGGAGAGGGCAAAGGTGGGTTTCATATTCAGCATTCCCACACTCTAAATGCAAATGCTTCTCATTAGCAATTGCAGTGATGACCCCTTACCGGGAGCGGGCTGTGATCCCCACATGGTCGGCGATGTCCCTGCCCACCTGTTCCAGCAGGGTCGCTGCGTTGGCAATGCACCGCTCGACGTCGGGCTCCAGGTCGGTCAGGGCGAACGTGCGCTCGAATCCCGCCGTCGTGAGCTGCTCGGGGCTCAGGACAGTGCGTCCGCAGACGGCCACGGCACGGACATTGGCCGCCGCAGCGGCATTCGCCACTCCCATCGGCGTCTTGCCGCCCAGGCTCTGTTCATCGAGGCTGCCCTCGCCGGTAATCACCAGGTCCGCGTCGCGCAGCTTTGCGGCCAACCCGGTAAGTTCCAGGACGACGTCGATTCCTGGCCGGCGCCGCGCGTTCAGGACGGCGAGCGCAGCGTAGCCGACCCCGCCGGCCGCACCAGCGCCGGGTGCCGTCACCATGTCCGTTACCCCCGGTCCCGCCGCGGCCGCGAGGACACTGACGAACCGGGTCAGCGCCGCGTCGAGTTCCTCGACATCCGCCGGGGCCGCGCCCTTCTGCGGCCCGAACACCGCTGCTGCCCCCGTGGGGCCCAGCAGCGGGTTGTCGACGTCGGATGCCAGGGTGATGGAGGCGGCCTCCAGCCGGGGATCAAGACCGGCCAAATCGATCCGGGCAAGCCCGGCGAGAGCCGCACCGCCGTGCGGAAGGTCGACGCCGTCGTCGTCGAGCAGCCTGGCTCCCAGGCCGGCCAGGACGCCAGACCCGCCGTCCGTGTTGGCGCTACCGCCCACCCCGAGCACGATGTCGGTGCAGCCGCGGTCGAGGGCGAATCTGATCAGCTCTCCGGTCCCGCGGCTGGTGGCGCCGCGTGCGTCGAGGGTGCCCCCCGGCAACACGGCGAGGCCGGAGGCGAGAGCCATCTCGATGACCGCCTGCTGGCCGCGGACCGCAATCGGAGCCTCCAGTGGTTCACCGGTCGGCCCGGTGACGGTGGTGAGATGGAGGGTGAATCCGGCGGCCACAGCAGCGTCGAGGGTGCCCTCCCCGCCGTCGGCGGCTGGCACGTGGTCGATGGTGAGAACGGTGTCCGGCCCGGCTGCCGCCCGCAACCCGGCAGCCACGGACTCGGCGACCTCGGGGGCGGATAGCGAGCCCTTGAACTTGTCAGGTGCAATCACGATGCGCATAGTGCCATTACATCACTGGTGGCGTGGAGGCGGACGGTGTATGTCGTGGGGACAGGTGACTTAAAGGCAGGGAGGGAGGCGGCCTGGGCTCGGCCGCCTCCCTCCCTGTGTCCCATCATTCTGCCGGGACTTACCAGCCTGGCACGATGAAGATCAGCCAGGTGGCGATGGGCGCGATCACAACCATCGAACCGCCCCAGATCATCAGCTGGCGGAACACCTTGTCCCGCTCCTCTTCGGGGGTGTTGGCCACGATCAGCGCACCACTGGTGGAGAACGGGCTGGAGTCAACCACCGAGGAGGAGATGGAGAGCGCGATGATCATCGGAATGGCGCTCACCTCACCGTTGAGCAGGAACGGCACGGCCAGCGGGATCAGCGCACCGAGGATGCCGGTGGTGGAAGCGAAGGCGGAGACGATCGCACCGATGAAGCAGATCAGGATCGCGGCCAGCAGCGGAGCGCCGATACCGGCAACACCATTGCCGAGCCAGTCGATGGTCCCGTTGCGTTCCATCAAGCCGACATAGGTGACAATGCCGCAGAGCAGCAGCACCGTGGGCCAGGCCACTGCGGCAACGGCACCCTTGTTCGCTTCCGGGGAGAACAGCGAGAGGATAACGGCGACGGTGATGGCGGTGAAGCCGACGTCAAACCCGAAGCCCAGCACCAGCACGGCCAGCAGGACGATGCCGCCGAGGGTCATGATCCGGTTGCGGTTCAGCGGGATGGACTCGACCGGGTTCGTGTTCTGGACGACCGGGGGAATGGTCTGCACGGAAGTGGTGCTGGCGCGGCCGGTCTTGGATCCGCCGCCGGGATGATTCGAGGAACCGCCAGCGCCACCATCGGCCTGGCCACCGGTATCGCGCTGACCGATGAGCTGGCGTCCGCCGAAGAGGAAGAAGACCACGAATCCAAGGATCACGTTGAAGACCAGTGAGGCGAGGAAGAGTCCGAGGGGACTGCCCGGCAGGTCGTTGCGTTCGACGACGCCGTTGACGATGCTGCCGAACACGCTCAAGGGGGAGAATCCGCCAGCAGTCGCACCGTTGATGACCATCAGGCCCATCAGGATGGGGCGAATCTTGTAGCGGATACCGAAGCCGATGGCGATGGGAGCGATGATGGCGACGGCGGCGGGAACAACTGCACCCACGGCGGTAATTGCGCCCGTGACGCCGAACATGACCCACGGGATCAGGGCGATCCGGCCGCCCACTGACTTCACCGATTTATCGATGACCCAGTCGATGGTCCCGTTGGCCTTGGCGATCGCGAACAGGTAGGTGACACCCACGAGGATGACGAAGAGGTCGGCCGGGAACCCGCTGAGGACTGTATCAACGTCCTCGCCGATGACCATGGTGCCGACAACGAAGGCTGCCACGAAGGCGAGCGCCCCCATGTGGACTGGCCGCACGGTGGCAATAAGAAACAATGCCGCCAGCACCAGGATGGAAATCAGTTCAATTGACAAGTTCATCTCCAATGTCGAGATCGGGCAGCTCGCCTCGACTCAACCTGTCGATCCGCCGCCCTGCGGGTGTGAAGCTAGGTGGTAAATGATTCCACCATTCGAAAATCAATTACCATATGGGTGAATCCTGCCGTGTGACGCGCGTCTCGTCAACCCTTTCGGGCATCCCTTTTGCGGGCCACCCTGACGAAGGTGGACGGTTCCGACAGCGGGTGCTAGCGTTCACCATGTGGTAACTAATTTCCACGTAACGGATAAATGGTGACGTTAGCGGACGCACAGTCTGAAGAGTCACCAGGCGAAAAGGACACTCATCATGGCGGAGTCAAAGAGGACACACGTAAGCGGCCGGCACTTCCTGCAAATCCCGGGCCCCACCAACTGTCCGATCGAGGTGCTGCACGCAATGTCGGCGCCCACCATTGACCACCGCGGCCCCACCTTCCAGGAACTCGGCAAGCACCTGATCGAGGCCATCAAGCCCGTCTTCGGCACCACCAATCCCGTGATCATCTACCCCGCGTCCGGAACCGGCGCCTGGGAAGCCGCCCTGGTAAACACGCTCAGCCCCGGCGACAAGGTCCTGTGCTTCGAAACCGGGCACTTCGCCACCCTGTGGCAGAAGATGGCCACCGAGCTCGGCCTCGAGGTTGAATTCGTTCCGGGCGACTGGCGCCACGGGATCGACACGGACAAGGTTGCCGAACTTCTCGCCGCCGACACCGAGCGGACCATCAAGGCCGTCTGCTGCGTGCACAACGAAACCTCCACCGGCGTCACCAGCCGCATCGGCGACGTTCGGACCGCAATGAACTCCACCGACCACCCGGCGCTCCTGCTGGTCGACACCATCTCCTCCCTCGGCGCCGTCGACTACCGGCATGACGAGTGGGGTGTCGATGTCACCGTCTCCGGCTCGCAGAAGGGCCTGATGCTGCCGCCGGGGCTGAGCTTCAACGCCGTCAGCGACAAGGCCCTCGAAGCCTACGAGTCGTCCACCCTGCCCAAGTCATACTGGGACTGGAAGCCCATCCTCGCGGCCAACGCCAACGGGTTCTGGCCCTACACCCCAGCCACGAACCTCCTCTACGGACTCAAGGTGGCCCTGCAGATGCTTGAGGACGAGGGTCTCGAGAATGTTTTCGCCCGGCACCAGCGGTACTCCCGCGCCACCCGCGCCGCCGTCGAGGCCTGGGGTCTGGAAGTGCTGTGCCAGGACGATCGTGAGCACTCGGGCGCGCTGACCGCCGTCGTCGTGCCCGATGGCTTCGACGCCGACGAGATCCGGGCCATCATCCTGGACCGGTTCGACATGTCGCTGGGCGCCGGTTTGAGCAAGCTCGCGGGCAAGGTCTTCAGGATCGGCCATCTGGGTGCGTTCGAGGACCTCACCCTGGTGGGGACGCTCGGCGGGGTGCAGATGGGACTGAACCTGGCCGGGGTGCCCATCAAACAGGACGGCATCCAGGCCGCCCTTACCGTCCTCGAACAGGGCTGATCGGGCCGGTGACTGGCCACTGCAACGAGGAAACAACCATGACCGTGGGGAGAAAACCGTGACGATTGTGCAGACGCCTCCCGAGGCGACCGATATTCCGGCGGGGTTCGCGGAGAAACTGGAGAAGGCGGTGCAGGGCGAAGTCGCCTTCGACGACTACAGCCGTCACCTGTTCTCCCGCGACGCCAGCATGTACACCATCTACCCGCTCGGGGTGGTGTACCCGCTGAACGCCGATGACGTCGCCGCCACGGTCCGGATCGCCGCCGAGCACGGGGTACAGGTCACCCCACGCGGGGCGGCAACGAGCCTCGCGGGGCAGACCGTCGGCGCGGGCATCATCCTCGACTTCTCCCGGCACATGCACCGGATCCTCGACATTGACCCCGAGGCGCGGACCGCCCGAGTGGAAGTGGGAGTGGTGCAGGATGAACTGAACCAGGCGGCCGCACCGTTTGGCCTGATGTTCGGCCCGGACACCTCCACCAGCAACCGCGCCACCATCGGCGGGATGCTCGGCAACAACTCGGCCGGCAGCGGCTCGCTGCGGTACGGGATGACCATCGACCACATTCGGGCCCTCGACGTCGTCCTCTCCGACGGATCGACCGCCCGGTTCGAACCGGTCGATGAGAAGGAAATCCACCGCCGCGCAGCAGCTCCGACGCTGGAGGGTTCGCTGTACCGGGAACTGCCCCAGCTCCTGGAGGACAACGCCGAAGCGATTGCCACCGGCTTCCCGCCGTTCTGGCGCCGCGCCTCCGGGTACCGCCTGGACCGGCTGGCCGACGAGACAGCCTTCGACCTGGCGAAGTTCATCGTCGGATCTGAGGGCACCCTCGCCATCGCCACCCACGCCGAAGTGGATCTAGTACCCAAGCCCCGGCACACCGTCTACGCGGTGGGACACTTCGAAACCACCCAGCAGGCCATTGAGGCCACCCAGGATTCGCTGTCCTGCGAACCGGCGCAGGTGGAGTTGATGGACAAGACCATCCTCGACCTCTCCCGCCAGAAGATCGAGTACGCCGACCTGGGGTCGACCCTGGTCGGGGACCCCGCCGCCCTCTTGTTCGTCTCCTTCGCCGGTGATGACCTGGATGCTCTGATGACACGGCTCGACGCCCTCATCGCGGTGTGGGAGGAGAAGGGCCACGGCTATCACACCCTCCGGCTCGTGACCGCCGAGCAGCAGAAGTCGCTGCTGAAGGTCCGCAAGTCCAGCCTCGGCCTGTTGATGGCGGCAAGCGACGGCTCCAACCGCCCGCTGGCTTTCGTCGAAGACACGGCCGTCCCCCCGGAGCGGCTCGCCGCGTACACAGCACGGTTCGCCGAGATCCTCGATGACCACAAGATGAAGGCCGGCTTCTACGGGCACTGCTCGGTGGGCTGCCTGCACATCCGCCCGTTCGTTGACCTGTCCAAACCGGACGAGATCGTGCGGATGCGCTCCGTTGCGGAGAAGATCAAGGACCTGGTCAAGGAGTTCGGAGGGGTCAACTCCAGCGAGCACGGCGACGGACTGGCCCGCAGCGAGTTCAACCGGGAAATCTTCGGCGACGACCTCTACGAGGCCATGCGGCACGTGAAACGGATCTTCGACCCGAACAACATCATGAACCCGGGCAAGATCGTCGACGCCCCCAAGATGACCGAGAACCTGCGTGATGCCCAGCTGCCGGAGGCTGTCGGCTTCCGGACCAAGCTGGACTTCTCGGTGGTCGACGGAATGCGCGGCGCAGCGGACCGCTGCATGAACATTGGCCTGTGCCGCAAGAGCACCACCGGCGCCATGTGCCCTTCCTACATCGCCACCCGGGAAGAGGAAGACTCCACCCGCGGCCGGGCCAACGCCCTGGTGAAGGCCCTCTCCGAACCGGATCCGAAAGCTGCCCTGGCGGGTGAACGGCTGCACGAGGTGCTTGACCTGTGCCTGATGTGCAAGGCCTGCAAAGCCGAGTGCCCGCTTGGGGTGGACATGGCCAAGCTCAAGAGTGAGACGCTCTACCACTACAACGAGGAGCACGGCACGCCGGTCAGGTCCCAGATCTTCGGCAACATCCGGTTCCTGAACCGGATCGGCTCCACCTTCGCGCCGCTTTCAAACATCCCCGGCAAGATTCCGGTGCTGCGCAAGGTGATGGAGCGTACTGTCGGTATTGCCCACCAGCGGCCCCTGCCGACGTTCAGGTTCATGAACCTGATCCGCTGGTACCGGAAGAACGGCGCGACATCGACCACCCCGGTCACCCAGGGAACGGTCAACTTCATGGCCGACTCCTTCACCTCCTTCTCCGAACCTCACATCGGCCAGGCGGCCATCCGGCTGCTGCAGGATTCCGGCTGGGACGTGCAACTGGCGAGCAGCGGGTGCTGTGGCCGGTCGGCGCTGTCCAAGGGCATGATCGACGAGGCAACGGCGAAGGCGAAGGCGATGGCCAAGGACCTCACCGAGAACACGGTGTTGAACTCCCCCATCGTCGGTTGCGAGCCGTCCTGCCTTTACACGCTCCGCGACGAGCACACCACCATGCTGCCGGATGACCCCAACGTGAAACTGGTGGCTGCCCGGGTCCAGCAGGTGGAGGAACTCCTCGCCGTCGCCATCGATGAGGGACGCCTGGTGCTCTCCCCCGATTCGTGGCTGGCCGGCCGCAAGATCCTCTACCAGGGTCACTGCCACCAGAAGGCCGAGGTCGGGACCGCCGCCACCGTGGCCCTGCTGAAGAAGATCCCGGGCGTCCAGGTGCTGGATCTGGATGCCGGCTGCTGCGGCATGGCCGGGTCCTTCGGCTACGAGAAGGAGCACTACGACATCTCGATGAAGGTGGGCAGCGACAGGCTGTTCCCTGCCATCGAGGCGGAAGACGAGATGACGGTCATCGCGGCCACAGGCACCTCCTGCCGGGAGCAGATCTTCCACGGCACCGAGCGGTCAGCCTGGCACCCACTCGAACTTATTCAAGAGGCACTAGTTGCCAGCAATGGAAAGGAACGCAATGCAGATAATCCGGTTCGCTGAGTCAGACGGAGCTCCCCAGTACGGGGTGCTCAACGGCGACGACGTCCACGCCCTGGAGGGGAGCCTCACCGAGGCCACCCAGGGTGCACGCGTCGCCGCGCGATCGGAGGTCACGCTGCTCAACCCGTGTACGCCGTCGAACATTGTCTGCGCCGGTGGCAACTACCGCAGCCAGCTCGCCGAGATGAACATGCCAGTGCCCACCCAGCCGGTGATGTTCCTCAAGGGGCTGAACACCCTGTCCGGACCCGGCGACGCGATCGAGTACCCCCGCGACCTGAACCGCCTCGAGTTCGAGGGTGAGCTCGCCGTCGTCATCGGGAAGACCGCGCGGGATGTCACGGTGGAAAACTACGCCGACTACGTCCTCGGGTACACCATCGCCAACGATGTGACGGCGAGCGATTTCCGCGCCGACGGGCAGTGGACGCGCGCCAAGAGCATCGACACGTTCTGCCCGATGGGCCCGTGGATCGAAACCAGCATCACCGACCCGCAGGCGCTGCGGATCACCACCACCGTCAATGGCACCGTGGTCCAGGACTGCGGGACCGATGACATGGTGTTCGGCGTCGCCGAACTGCTCGCCTGGATCACGAAGTTCATCACCCTGCAGCCCGGTGATGTGGTGCTCACCGCGAGCCCCGCCGGCGTCGGCCCGATGCAGGTGGGCGACGACGTCACCATCAGCATCGACGCCATCGGCGCGCTGAGCAACCCAGTGAAAGAGCGCGCCTAACCAGCCGAGTCCCCGCACTCCCGTGCGGCCAACCGAGGAGAAGTTATGTATCAGGACCTGATCGACTCAGCACCCACCGGGTCATCCGGCGGATCCATCGAATGCACCGTGGACGCCGGCGTCGCGGTGGTCGTGATCTCCAACGAGGCCGCACGGAACGCCCTCACCATCACGATGTGGCGGCAACTGGAGCTGCTGTTCACCGAGCTCGGCCAGGACGCCACCCTGCGGGCAGTGGTGCTCCGGGGTGCCGGCACCGACGCGTTCGCGGCCGGAGCTGACATTTCGGAGTTCCCCTCCCAGCGGATGGACGCCTCCACTGCTTCCGGGTACAACAGCCAGTTGTCCCGCACCCTGCAGGCGGTGGCGGACCTCGAGGTTCCCACCATCGCCATGATCCACGGCTTCGCAGTGGGGGGCGGCTGTGAAGTCTCCAACGCGTGCGACCTGCGGATTGGCTCCGACCGGGTGAAGATCGGTATTCCGATCGGGAAACTGGGGGTCATCCTGGGGCTCACCGAATCGCGGATGCTGGTGCGCCACATCGGGGTCAACGGCCTGAAGCGGGTGCTGTTCAGCGGTGAGCTCTTCGACTCCCCATCGTCACTGCAGCTGGGCCTGCTGGATGAGGTGGTGCCCGCCGCAGAGCTGAGCGCGCGGGTGGCCTCGCTCGTCGAGACGATCGTGGCGTCGTCGGCCACCACCATGCGGGCAGCGAAGGTGGTCACTGACATCGCTGCGACTGTCAACGACTCCGACGCCGAGAAGCTGCAGGCACTCACCGTCGCTACCTACGACGGCGCCGACCTCAAGGAGGGCGTCGCCGCGTTCCTCGAGAAACGGCGGCCCGACTTCAGCCAGCGGGTGCACTAGTGGGAACGCTCGACGGCGTCACCGTCCTCGACCTGTCCCGCTACATTGCTGGCCCCACCGCCAGCATGATGCTCGCAGACCAGGGCGCTGACGTGATCAAGGTGGAGTCGGTGCCGCTGGGCGATCCGTCCCGGCAGTCCGGCCCGTACCAGGACGGCCACAGCGTGTACTTCATGTCGGCGAACCGGAACAAAATGTCGCTCGCCATGGATTTGCGCACCGCTGAAGGCAAAGACGCACTGACCCGGATCGCTTCCACAGCCGACGTGCTGATCGAAAACTTCAAACCGGGAACCACCACCGCCATGGGGATCGGTGCCGAGCAGCTTGCCGAGGTCAACCCGGGACTGGTCTACTGTTCCATCTCCGGCTTCGGCAACGGAGCGGTGGGATCCTCGATGGCCGGCTTCGATCAGAATGCCCAGGGCATGAGCGGGCTGATGAGCGTCACCGGGACCCAGGAGACCGGCCCGATGCGGGTTGGTGTGCCCATCGCCGACTCGACCACCGGGCTGGTGGCCGGCTTCGCGATTGTCTCCAAGCTCATGGAACGGTCGCGGACCGGCGTCGGCGGGGTGGTCCAGACCTCCCTGATGCAGTCCATGAACTTCATGATGACCTACCAGGCGCAGAAGTTCCTCAGTCTGGGCATCGTCCCCACCCGGGAGGGCAACGACCATCCCCTGCTTTTCCCGCAGGGCACCTTCGCCACCCAGGACAGCTTCATCACCATCGCCTCCGGCAACGAGCGGATGTGGCGCAAACTCTGCGATGCCCTGGGGCTGTCCGAGATCGCCGAGAGTCCGCTGTTCGATTCCAACGCCGTGCGGATGGCCAACAAGGCCCAGCTGCGCGCAATCTTCGAGGAGAGGCTGGCCGATCGCACCTCCGCCGAATGGATCTCCATCATCAACGACAGCGGTGTCCCCTGCGGCCCGGTGCTGACCATGGACGAGGCCTTCACCCACCCGGTGTCCGAGGAACTGCACCTCTCCGGGACGGTAAAGCACCGGGAACTCGGGGACATTCAGGTCCTCGGCCGCCCCGCGAACACCGGCGACGACGACTGGCTGCGCCTGGCCCCACCGGTCCTCGGCCAGCACAGCAGCGACATCCTCAAGGAGTACGGCTTCACTGACGACCAGGTGCTGGACTACATTGACCGGGGCATCGTCATCCAGGGCTAGGGCTGTTATCGGTTGCTGGGGCCCGCAGCCTTTGCTCGCTCGCGCGGCCGAACTTTTGTGCAGCTGTGGCGGGTCGGTCAGACAGCTTGCGCAGCTGTGGTGGGTTTAGGGCTCCCGTACCCGCCACAGCTGCACAACGACTGCGACGTCGATCCGCGAGCGCTCAGCCACCCGCCACACGTGTACAAGGTGCTCACCGTCGGGCCACCCTTGCCCGCCCGACGATGCCGAGGGGTTAGCTGTGGCGACCCGATCGCCGTCGGGCCCGCCAGAGCAAACCGCTCGGCGCCGGAGTGCCTAGAGCGTCAGGGAGGGAACCGACGTCGGGGCGTCCGCAGCGGTTTCGGCGAGGTCCTCGAACTCGTTGATCGCGTCGATCCCGGCGGCACCCATCGCAATGTTGGTCACCCGCTCCAGGATCACCTCCACCACCACCGGTACCCGGAACTCGCTCATCAGGGCCCGCGCCTTCTCGAAGGCCGCCTGCAGGTCATCGGCTTCGCGGACCCTGATGGCCTTGCAGCCCAGCCCCTCGGCCACTTTGATGTGGTCCACCCCGTAGCCCTCCAGCTCCGGGGCGTTCACATTCTCGAACGCCAGGGACACGTGATAATCCATCTCGAAACCGCGCTGCGCCTGCCGGATCAGGCCCAGGTAGGAGTTGTTGACCACCACGTGGATGTAGGGCAGCTGGAACTGGGCGCCGACGGCGAGCTCCTCGATCATGAACTGGAAGTCGTAGTCCCCGGACAGCGCCACCACGGGCGTCGCCGGATCGGCCTGGACCGCGCCGAGTGCCGCGGGCAGGGTCCACCCCAGCGGCCCGGCCTGCCCGCAGTTGATCCAGTTGCGGGGCTCGTACACGTGCAGGAACTGGGCGCCGGCAATCTGCGACAGGCCGATCGTCGACACGTACCGGGTGTCCCGACCGAACGCCAGGTTCATCTCCTGGTACACCCGCTGGGGTTTGACCGGGATCTGGGTGAAGTTGGTCTTGCGCTGCAGCGTTGACTTTCGCTGCGCGCAGTTCTTCACCCAGGCGTTCCAGTCGGGCAGACCCTGCTGGGCCTTCCGCTCCCTCGCCAACGCCACCAGGCCACGGAGGGCCGCTCCTGCGTCGGAGACAATGCCGAAGTCCGGCGCAAAGACCCGGCCAATCTGGGTGGGTTCGATATCGATGTGAATAAACTTCCGGTCCTTCGTATACACGTCGAGGGCTCCGGTGTGGCGGTTGGCCCACCGGTTGCCGATCCCGACGACGACGTCGGACTCCAACAGGGTTGCGTTGCCGTAGCGGTGCGAGGTTTGCAGTCCCACCATGCCGGCCATCAGATCGTGGTCGTCTGGGATGGAGCCCCAGCCCATCAGTGTGGGAATGACGGGGATGTTCAGCAGTTCGGCCAGCTCCACCAGGTCCGCTGACGCGTTGGAGTTGATGATCCCTCCGCCGGCGATGATCAGCGGTCGCTCGGAGGCCCCGAGCATGTCCAGCACCTTTTCGAGCTGCCGACGGGACGCTTCCGGCTTGTGGACCTGGAGCGGCTCGTAGGTCTCCGGGTCGAACTCGATCATGGTCTGCTGCACGTCGATCGGCAGATCGATCAGCACCGGTCCCGGACGGCCCGACCGCATCTCGTGGAACGCCTTCTGGAAGGTCCCGGGAACCTGGCCAGCCTCCATCACCGTGACGGCCATCTTGGTGACCGGCCCTGCGATGCTGGCGATATCGACCGCCTGGAAGTCCTCCTTGTGCAGCTTCGCCACCGGGGCCTGACCGGTGATGCAAAGGATGGGAATCGAGTCAGCCCAGGCCGAGTACAGGCCGGTGATCATGTCGGTCCCGGCTGGCCCTGACGTGCCGACGCAGATGCCGATATTGCCCTCCTTCGCCCGGGTGAACCCCTCGGCCATGTGGGACGCGCCCTCGACGTGCCGGGCGAGAATGTGACGGATGCCGCCGTGCGCGCGCATCGCTGAATAGAACGGGTTGATGGCGGCACCCGGCAGGCCAAACGCCGTGGTGGCACCCTCCCGTTCGAGGATGGCAATGGCGGCATCGACGGCGCGCATTCGTGGCATGGGAAGTCCCTCTTCTGTCTACATACTGTCTATTTGCCGGACAACTGATTGATCAGCTTGAACAGGCCTGAGTGGTCCAGGCCGCCGTCGCCCGTGGTGACGAGCGAGGCAACCAGTTGCGCGGCGAGGGCACCCAGCGGGGTGGCGACGCCGGCTTCACGGGCAGCTGAGGTGACAATGCCGAGGTCTTTGTGGTGCAGTGCCAGCCGGAACCCGGGGTCGAAGTTGCGGTCGAGCATCTTCTGGCCCTTCTGGTCCAGCACCTTGGAGCCCGCCAGCCCGCCGCCGAGCACTTTCAGGGCGGCTGCGGTGTCCACGCCGTACGCCTCGAGGAAGGTGATGGCTTCGGCGAGGACGCCGATATTGACGGCGACGATCAGCTGGTTGGCGGCCTTGACGGTCTGACCTGACCCGGACGGACCCACGTGCACGATGGTTTTCCCGACGGCGGCGAAAACGTCCTGCGCGGCCTCAAAGTCGGCGGCGTCGCCGCCGACCATGATGGACAGGACACCATCAATGGCGCCCTGCTCACCGCCGGAGACCGGTGCGTCGAGGGGCCGGAGACCGGCAGCCCTGGCCTCGTCGGCGAGGCGGGCGGCGACGTCGGGCCGGATGCTGCTGGCATCGATCCACAGGGCTCCACTCCTGGCGTTCGCAAACACGCCGTCAGCACCACCGACGACCTCCTCCACATCCGGGGAATCCGGCACCATGGTGATGACGACGTCGGCCTCGGCCACCGCATCGGCGATGCTGGAGGCGCCGCGACCGCCCTCGGCGGTGAGCTTGTCGATCCGGCCCTGGCTGCGGTTGTACCCGGTGACCGTGTGGCCGGCGGAGACGAGGTTGATGGCCATGGGGAGCCCCATGATGCCGAGTCCGATGACTGCAACGTGTGTCATTGTGCTGGTCCTTTACTTGCTGGCTGTCGTGGTGGCCCAGGAAAATGCCTGGTCGGCGGGGGTCTTGTATTCGAGGCCGATCGGGCCCTGGTAGCCGAGGGCGCGGCTGCGGTCGATCCAGTCCGTCAGGGGGAGGTTTCCGCTGCCGGGAGCGCCGCGGCCCGGTGCGTCGGCAATCTGGATGTGCCCAAAGTCCTGGGCGTGGGCCTCGATGACGGCGCTGACGTCGTCGCCGTTCACTGACAGGTGGTAGAAATCGGCGAGGAGCAAGATGTTCCTGGCACCGCGGGCGTGGACCCGGGCGATGACGTCCAGGGCATCCTGGGCGGTCTTGAGCGGGTAGCGGTCGGCGCCGCTGACCGGTTCCAGCAGGACGGTTCCGCCGATCGCGGCGACCGCCTCTGCGGCGAGCACCAGGTTGTCGACGGCGAGCGCGTCCTGCTCCTCCGGGCTGACGCCGTCCACCCGGTTGCCGTACAGGGCATTGAACGACGTACAGCCCAGCCGCTTCCCAATCCCGACGACGACGGGCAGGTTCTCCCGGAACTCCTCACTGCGGTCTGGCCAGGACACCAGGCCGCGATCCCCGCCGGGCATGTCTCCCGCGTTGAAGTTCAGGCCGGTCAGCTGGACGCCAGCACTGGTAATGGCGTTCTCGAACTCCTCGACCTCCGCGGCCGACGGCGTCGAGGTGGGGAAGGGCCACCAGAACTCGACCGCGTCGAAGCCGGCCGCTTTTGCCGCCGCCGGACGCTCCAGCAGCGGCAACTCGGTGAGGAGGATTGAACAGTTCACGGTGTAGGTCATGAGGATCCCCAAGTTCGGTTGTCATTCCGTATTATGGAAGGTTTCTTCTGTCTGATGAAATAGTATTGCTGGTTAAGGATGTCCGTCAACCAGTTTCTTCGCAGTTACGGCCCCAACAGCAAGATCCGCCGCTTGCAACCGGCGGATCTTGCGCCAGGGGCCGTTTATATGGCGGCAGACTGGCACCGCGTCAATGGAGGACAAAGTTTCAGAGCTAGGCTGCCCGGCGTGCAGCGGCCTTCCGAAGGTGGTTCAGGATCCGCTCCCTGAGTTCTGCTTCCTTGAACAGGTCAGCCCATTCGATCCTCAGGATGGTCCACCCGAGTTCGACCAGTGCCTTCTCGCGTCGACGCTCTTCAAAGAGGACTTGAGACGTGGGCTGGTAGTCGAAGTATTTGACCCGGCCATCGAATTCCATGGCAGCGCGCAAGTCCCGCCAGGCGAAGTCCAGCCGGTGGTCACCCAGCCTGCTGGTGACACAGACCTGCTGTTCAGGCATCGGAATCCGCAGGGATCGCATGACATCCAGCGTGAGGGTCTCGCCCGGAGACTCCGACAGGTGGCTCGCGTTCGCTACCACCCTCCGCGCATTCCCGATGCCTTTGTGATTAGCGAGGCCTTCAACGATGCGCTTCATCACCGCGATGTTGGCTCCCAGACTAAGGGCGTGCTCAGCTGTGACAAGTCCCTGCCGATACTGGAAGATCCGCGAACAGTCCACCACGGTACGTTCCAACGAGGTGACGAGCAGGCCGAGCTTCTGGGTCACCTCCGGGGCCGCCAACCACCCCTGATGCTTACGAACATCCCGGGCATGGCTCGTCGGTGAAGCATTCGACGATTGGGTAATGTGAATCAGCGGATCGGGATTCAGCAGGTACAACCCGTGGAGACGAGCCGCAGAGGTGTGGCTATAGACCGGAGCCTCGTTGCCCAGAGATGCGCCAACCGCGCTATGAGAAACCACCCGGAGCAGTTGCTGGCCATCCGTGGTCAACGTCTTCCACCGTTCAATGGACTGGTAACAGCCGCGCCGGACCCGAACCAACTCTCCTCGCCTCACCAAGGCGGCGATAGTGGCGGTGGTGAACCCCCGGTCATGGAGTTCACCTGTGAGCCATAGCTCTTCTCGCTCCAGCCACTGCAAGGTTGTCATGGCAACTAGGATGCCCAGCCGAAACCCACATCTCCATGGGTCTACCAGGCTATGTGGACAACCCGCCGGAGTCCGTTCCGGCGGGACCCGGTCAGCACGTCGGTGCCAGCGCGCTCCATCCTGGCACCCCTTGCCTGCCTAAGCAGGCCTGCGCCGGCACAGCCAGATCAACACGCCCGCGCCGGCACAGCCAGAGCCAAAACCGGCCTCAACAGCAAGATCCGCCGCTTGCAATCGGCGGGTCTTGCTCCGGGGGCCGGTTTTACGTGGAACCCACTGGGGACTCCGCAAACACGCCGGGAACAATTAGAGTGGTCCATGCGTTTGCATCTACATACCGGCGTCCACCGCTGGAACTAACGAGGAGGAAGTGTGACCGCACAAACTGAAGGGCTCCACCACGTCACCGCAATTGCGGGCGACCCCCAGAAGAACATCGACTTCTACATCAAGGGCCTGGGCCTGCGACTCGTCAAGAAGACAGTGAACTTCGACGATCCGGGCACGTATCACCTCTACTACGGCGACGAAGCCGGCAGCCCCGGCTCCCTCCTGACTTTCTTCCCCTGGCAGGGCATCCGGAGCGGCAAGGTCGGCACCGGACAGTCCACCACCACCGCGTTCTCCGTCCCGCAGGGCACCCTCGGCTGGTGGCAGGACCACTTCAAGGCCATCGGCGTCGAGTCATCGATCGCCCGGGCATCCTCAGAGGAAGAGCGTCTGTCGCTCCGCGATCCCGACGGCCTGCAGATCGACCTGGTGGCGTCGTCGCTCACTGACCCGCGCAACCCGTGGGACTCCGCCTCCGTCCCCGCCGAGTACGCCGTCCGCGGCCAGCACTCATCGGTGCTGACCGTCGAGGACCCCACTGCGAGCCTGGAAACCTTCACCCGTGACCTGGGCATGAAGATCCTCAGCGAAACCGATGGGCGGTACCGCCTCAGCACTCACGACGGCGAGCCCGGCACTGTCGTTGACCTGGTCACCGACCGCCGCGGCGAGCGGGGCCTCGTGGCTGGCGGAACCGTCCACCACATCGCCTTCCGGGTGCCCGACCAGGCCACCCAGGAACTTTGGCGCCAGGAACTGGCGGAGCGCGGCTACGCGGTCACGGCCATCCTCGACCGCCAGTACTTCACCTCGATCTACTTCAGGGAGCCAGGCGGCACTCTACTGGAAATCGCCACGGATACCCCGGGCTTCGACATCGACGAGCCCTTGCTCGAGCTGGGGCGCTCCCTGAAGCTGCCACCATGGCTGGAGCCCAACCGGGATGCCATCTCGCACGCCGTCGCCAAGATCAACGTGCCCGATGAGAACAATCCGTCCATCGCCACCTTCCTGAGCTAGGAGCATCAGATGACCAATGTTGACCAGTGGCCGCACCTCTACGATGCGGGAAAACCCGACAGCCCCGTCCTCCTGCTGCTCCATGGGACCGGTGGCACCGAGCATGACCTGCTGCAACTGGCCCAGCGCCTGTCACCCCAGGCGGGCTACCTCGCCCCACGGGGTCCGGTGCAGGAACAGGGTATGAACCGGTGGTTCCGCCGGTTCGGCGAGGGCAAGTTCGACGTCGACGACGTCGTCCGGCGTGCCGGTGAGCTCGCCGATTTCATCGAGTGGGCCCGCGGGAACTACGGTCTGGGCGAGCGGAAGGTCATCGCGGTCGGGTTCTCCAATGGCGCGAACATCGCCCTGGCCACCGTCCTGTTGCACCCCCAGGCGCTGACCGACGTGGTCTCCTTCTCCGGGATGTATCCGCTCGGTGACCGCTCGTTCGACGGCGACCTGTCGGGCACCGCCGTCGCACTCTTCAACGGGGAGGCGGACGCCATGGCGCCGCTGACCAGCGTGACGCAGCTGAAGTCGGTGCTCGACAACGCAGGCTCCGACGTCCACCAGGCCGTCCGCGAGGGCGGGCATGGCGTGCACCCCACCGAGGTGGATGCTGCGGCAACGTGGATTGGTTCCCGCACGGCTCCCGCCGCCCGGTAAACAGACACGCCGTACGCAACCGCGCCGCAAGGAAACACGCCGTAAGCAACCTCTATCCACCCGCTGACCTTCGTGGCCGGTGGAGTGGTGCCGCGTGGCCGCTGTCCCCCATGCAGCGGCCACGCGGCGAGTTCCCGCGTCAGTCGCTGAACGCTGTCAGGCGCGCGCGTCCGCGGGCAGAGGCGCCGAGGCAAGGTGCGGCAGCACGTGTTCAGCCCAGCGGGCCTTCACCGTCTCGACGGCGTCGGCGCCCGGGGTGTCCCAGATGCCCTGGTTGAAGATCTCCACCTCCACCGGGCCGGTGTACCCGGCGTCGGCCACCCAGCGCCCGATCGTGGCGAAATCGACGAAGCCGTCTCCCATGTAGCCGCGGGACAGCAGCGCATCGGCGGCAATGGGCAGGTTGAAGTCGCACACCTGGTAGGAGGCGAGCCGGCCCTCCGCGCCAGCCCGGCTGATCGATGCTTCCAGCGATGGATCCCACCAGACGTGGAACGTATCCACCACCACACCGACGGTGTCGGCGGGGAACGGTGCGGCCAGGTCAAGGGCCTGCCCCAGGGTGGAGAGCACCGCGCGGTCCGCCGCGTACATCGGGTGCAGCGGTTCGAGCACCAGGCGCACTCCGTGCTGCTGCGCGACTGGCACCAGTTCGGCGAGCCGGTCGGCCACCCGTCGTCGGGCGGCGGCAACGTCCTTCGCTCCGGGCGCTGACGGGTCGACGGCGGGTCCCCCGATCAGTGCGCTGGCCGCGGGAAGGCCACCCACCACCATGATCAGTTCGCGCGTGCCGAGCGCGGCAGCCTCACGGATCGCCTCGGTGTTGTCGGCGAGCGCGCGCTGCTGGCCTTCGGCGTCGGACGCGGTGAGGAAACCGCCCCGGCATAGGCTGGACACCTGCAGGCCGGCGTCCAGCACCAGCCGCACCGCGTTGTCCAGTCCGGCTTCGGCGACCCGGTCCCGCCACACGCCGAGGTGCTGCAGGCCGGCGTCGGCGTAGACACGGACCGCTTCCTCAAGGGTCAGGCTTTTCGTGGTGGCCGTGTTGATCGACAGGCGGCTGAAGTCGGCGGCGCTCACGCGTTCACTCCGTAGGCGCCGAGCAGCTGGCTGAAGCGGTGGGCTGCGAGCTCCGGATCGGTCAGCAGACCGGCGGCGTCGGCCAGTTCAAAGGTCTCGCTCAGATGCAGCACCGACCGCCCGGAATGCAGGCCACCCACCATCTGGAACCCCGGCTGTTTGCCGTTGAGCCAGGACAGGAACGCCACCCCGGTCTTGTAGTAGAGCGTCGGCGCGCTGAAGATGTGCTTGCCGAGCTCCCGGGTGGAGTCGAGGATCTCCCGCCCCCGGCCCGGGTCGCCGGCGTCGTACGCCTGCAGCGCGGCCGAGGCCGCCGGGTAGATCGCCGCGAAGATGCCCAGCAGGGCGTCCGAGTGATGCGTGTCGTCGCCATGGATCAGCTCCGGATAGTTGAAGTCGTCACCGGTGTAGAGCCGGACACTCGCCGGGAGCGCGGCCCGCAGGGCGACCTCGTGTGCCGCGTCGAGCAGGGACACCTTCACGCCGTCCACCGCCGACGTGTTCGCCGCGATGATGTCGCGGAAGGTCTGCGTAGCCGCCGCGACGTCGTCGCTCCCCCAATACCCGGCGAGAGCGGGGTCAAACATGGTCCCCAGCCAGTGCAGGATGACCGGCTGATCAGCCTCGGCGAGCAGCGTGCCGTACACGTACTGGTAGTCGTCAGGGCCGTCGGCCACCGCGGCCAGCGCGCGCGAGGCCATCAGGATCACCTTCGCGCCCGCATCGGAGACCACCTTCACCTGCTCCCGGTACGCCTCAATGACCGCATCCAGGCCCGCACGGCCAGCGGGCAGCCCCGCCAGGTCCAGCTGGTCGGTGCCCGCACCGCAGGCGAGCAGATCGCGCACCGACTTCCCGCGGGTAGCTGGATCGCTGGAATTGACGACGACGGCGGCTTCCGCCCCCGAGCGTCGGATCAGTTCCTGGGTGGCTGGCCAGTCCAGGCCCATGCCGCGCTGCGCCGTGTCCATCGCGTCAGCCACACCGAGGCCGTAGGACCACAGTTCCCTGCGGTAAGCCAGGGTGTGGTCCCAGTCGAGCACCGCTGGTGCGCCGGGGGTGTTGTCGGCGGTCACTACCGGAATAACGTGGGCTGCCGCGTAGACGTGGCGGGAGGTAAGTGACGCCGTCGGCCGGGGCCACGACGTCGCTTCCCGGAGCTCGTGCCGGTTGAAGGTTCCGTCCCGGGAGGGGAGGTGTAGGGCGGTCACAGTACGATCTCCGGGATGTCCAGGGTGCGACGCTCTGCCGACGACTGCAGACCCAACTCGGCCAGCTGCACCCCGCGGGCGGCCGAGAGCAGCCCGAAACGGTGTTCGCGCCCAGCGGCTACGTCCCGCAGGAACTCTTCCCACTGCAGCTTGAACCCGTTGTCCAGTTCGGCGTTCGCTGGGACTTCCTGCCACTGGTCGCGGAACGAGTCGGTGACCGGCAGGTCGGGGTTCCAGACCGGCTTCGGGGTATGGGCGCGCTGCTGGGCGACACACTTGTTGAGGCCGGCGACTGCCGAACCGTGGGTGCCGTCGATCTGAAACTCGACCAGTTCGTCACGGTAGACGCGGACGGCCCAGGAGGAGTTGATCTGGGCGATGACGCTGTCGCCGGCAGGTGTTTCCAATTCGAAGATGCCGTAGGCGGAGTCATCGGCGGTGGCCTGATACTCCTTGCCCTGCTCGTCCCAGCGGGTAGGGATGTGGGTGGCGGTCTTGGCATTGACGCTGCGGACCTCACCGATGATGCTCTCCAGCACGTAGTTCCAGTGGCAGAACATGTCGGTGGTCATGCCGCCGCCGTCCTCCTTGCGGTAGTTCCAGGAGGGGCGCTGCGCCGGCTGGATCTCGCCCTCGAAGACCCAGTAGCCAAACTCGCCCCGCAGGGAAAGGATGCGGCCGAAGAATCCTTCGTCCACCAACCGGCGCAGTTTCACCAGGCCCGGCAGGTAGAGCTTGTCATGCACCACTCCGGCGGTGACGCCCGAGTCGCGGGCAATCCGGGCCAGTTCGACGGCTTCCTCAAGGGTTTCGGCGGTGGGCTTCTCGGTGTAGATGTGCTTGCCCGCCGCCATGGCCTTCTTCAGGGTTGCTGCCCGCAGCGAGGTCATCGAGGCGTCGAAGACAATATCGACGGTCGGGTCATTGATGATGCCGTCCAGATCGGTGGTCCAGTGCTCCACCTTGTGCTGCTGGGCCAGGTCCCGAATCTTCGATTCGCTGCGGCCCACCAGGATGGGTTCCACCTGCACCCGGCTCCCATCTGCCAGCAGCACTCCTCCGGCTTCGCGGATGGGCAGGATTGAGCGGAGCAGGTGCTGGCGGTACCCCATCCGGCCGGTGATGCCGTTCATGGCGATACGGAGGGTGCGTGTGGTGGTCATGGATGATCTCCCGGTGTGGTGCGAGGACTGACGGTGGTACAGGAAAGTATTGGAAAGCGCTTTCCACTCTAGCGAGGGAATTCCGGGGCGTCAACGGTTGGATGTGACGCGGATCATTTCCATCAGCACCGACGCACGCGACGCCGGCCTATTAGTGCGCCCGCATTGACCCGTGCGCTAACCGACTGATACCTTCCAAGAAAACGCTTTCTCGGAACCTGCGTCCCATCATAGCGCTCGCGTCCGGCTGCTCATTCCCAGAAAGGCCCCGGAGCGCTATGAACCAACCCACCGCTGGACCCGAGCCCCGGCCCATCGCCATCGCGGGGTATGGAGCGGGGGACATGGCCAACAGCATGGCGTTCACCACCATCGGCATGTTCCTGCTGGTCTACTACACCGACGTCGCCGGTATACCCGCCGCAGCCGCCGGCACCGTCCTGCTCCTTGCGGGTCTGTTCAACGCCGTCACGGACATCTTCGCTGGACGGGCAGCGGACCGGAACTACCATCGCAGGCTCGGCAAGTTCAGGCCGTTCCTGCTGTTCGGGGCGGTCCCGCTCACGCTGTGCGTGGCAATGTTCCACGTCCCGGGGCTGGACCCCGCCGGGAAGATCATCTACGCCTACGTCACCTACTTCGCCTTCTGCCTGGCCTACAGCCTGGTCAATGTGCCCTACGGCGCCCTTGTGGGCGCCATGACCCGCAACCCCCGCAGCCGTGCCCGGCTGGCCAGCGCCCGCACTATCGGTGGACTCGCCACCTCATCCATCCTGGGGGTGTTCGTGGCACCGCTCCTGAGCGCCGACGCCGACCTGCAGGCCATCTTCACCACGCTGACCGTCGGCTTCGCCGTTGCGGGTACGGGACTGTACCTCTTTTGCGCGCTATCCACCCGGGAACAGGTCCATCAGGCATCCCCCAGGCTCTCGCTCCGACAGGCGGGGGCGGCGCTGAAAGGCAACACTCCCTTGCTGGTGCTTTGCATCAGTTCGCTGCTCTTCATGACGTCCAATGTCGTCACCAACACCGCCAAGCTCTTCTACCTGCGGGACGTGCTGCAACGGTTGGACCTCTTTCCGATAGTGGCGCTCGCACAGGTGCTGATCACCCTGGCGCTTGCGGCGACGGCTCCCCGCCTGGTGCACCGCTTCGGTAAGCGCAGCATCTACATCGCCGGTGGACTCACCAGCGCCGTCGGGGGCGTCCTGGTCTTTGCGGCACCGACAGATCTGGTCTGGGTTGCACTGCTGGGCATCTTCCTGGCCCTCGCCGGAGCGGCCAGCGTCAGCATCATGGTGTGGGCGCTGATCGCCGACACGGTGGAATACGGGGAGTGGAAAACCGGCGTACGCTCCGACGGCATCAACTACTCCCTGCTGTCGTCGACCCGGAAGATGGGGATGGCCTTCGGCGGCGCCCTGGCCGCCTTCGCCCTGGCCTGGGGCGGCTACCAGTCAGGCGCGGTTCAGCAGTCCGAGGCGGCGATGTTCGGCATCCGGGTCGCGGCGGGTCTGGCACCGGCGATCACCATCCTGGTGGCCGTCGCAGTGATGTTCTGGTACCGGCTCACGGACCGCACCCACGCCGAACTGGTCGCCACCATCGGCAGTAGACCAGCCGCTTGACAGTCAGGGGCGTCACGGGCCGCTGACCGGACAGCTACGACCGGGGGACTGGGCCGGTACTGCCCCGGACCACGACCTGCGGGGAGAAGATGGTACCCAGGCTTACCTGGTCATCCTCCTGCAGCACCGACCGCATCCGCTCCCAGGCGGCCTCACCGAGTTCGGTAATTGGAACCGCAGCGGTCGTCAGGGGCGGCGTGGTGTACCGGGCGAAGGGAATATCATCGAAGCCCGTCACCGAGATTTCACCCGGCACGGCCACGCCATGCTCGTGCAGTCCACTGAGCAGTCCCATCGCCACCAGGTCGTTGAACGCAAGGACCGCCGTCGCCCCGGAGGCGAGGATGCGATCCACCGATTCATGGCCCTCGGCGAAACTCACGCCGCCGGCGAGCGTCTGAAGCTCCACCTCGGGATGCTCCGCCATGAATTTGGCCAACCCGTCGACCCGCAACCGGTTGGATGCACTCGGCTCGGGTCCGGACAGGAAGGCGAGCCGCCGATGCCCGAGTCCCACCAGGTAGGACGCCAGCTCCTGGATGCCCTGGCCGTAGTCCGCCGAGAGGGACGGGGTGTTCTCGATTTCGATGGTGCGGTTGATCAGCACCAGCGGGTGTAGCGAGGAGGCCAGGTCCTGCAGTTCGGCGTCGCTCATTCGCGGCGCGCAAAGGACGACGCCGTCGCACCGCCGTCGCGCCTCGGCCGCCAGGATGGCCTCTTCGCTGAGCACCTCGGAGGAGTCGGCAATGAGCACGCGGTACCCATCCTTGGCTGCCGCCCGGCTGACACCCCGAAGCATGGCCTGAAAGGTGGGGTTCCCCAGATCGGGCACCACCACGCCAATAGTGTCTGTCTTTCCCAGCGCCAGCGACCGCCCCACCGAATTGGGGTAGTACTTTAGCTCGGCGGCCGAATCCCGTACGCGCTGGGCAATCACCGGATCCACGGTGAAGTTGCCATTCATCACCCGGGACACCGTGGCATGCGAGACGCCTGCGTGTTTGGCCACGTCAGCAATGCCGGTGCGCCGTGTAGTGGATCGCTTAGCCATCAAACCTGTTGACATCCCATCGGATAGTGCTGCGGCGTACGCCCTGTTGACGGAATCACCCTGAGTTGATACAAATCATATAACGCTTTCAGAAAACGTTTTCTCGTAAAGCTGCTCGTGGGATCACGCGGATCCCAGACCCGTTCCTGGAAAGGGATATCCTGTGACCAACGTCGACACAGTTGAAACTTCGCCCGATTCATCCCCGCTGGACGCCCAGCTACCCGCCGACCGCCGGACCCGCTTTGCCCTCATCGGCACCGGGGCCCGCTCGGAAATGTACATCCAGGCCATCCTTGAGACCCACGCGGACGTAGCGACCCTGGTGGGCCTCAGCGACACAAACCCCGGCCGGGTGGAGCACTACCAGGGACTGATCCGCGACCTGACGCAGTCGCCCGATTCCTCGATCCCCACCTTCCAGCCAGAGAACCTCACCGCCTTTATCCGCGAGAATGCAGTGCAGCGGGTCATTGTCACCACCCCCGACTACACCCACGCCGACTACATCGTTGAGGCGCTGGAAGCCGGGGCCGACGTCGTCGTCGAGAAGCCCCTGACCATCAACGCGGAAGGGTGCCAGCGGATTACGCAGGCCGTTGAGGAGACCGGGCGCAGCGTGGTCGTCACCTTCAACTACCGGTACTCCCCCCGCAACAGCGCCCTGAAAGAAGTCATCCAGAGCGGCGCGCTGGGAACCATCACCTCAGTGGACTTCAGCTGGATGCTCGACACCGTCCACGGGGCCGACTACTTCCGCCGCTGGCACCGGGAGAAGGAAAAGTCCGGTGGCCTGCTAATCCACAAGGCATCCCATCACTTCGACCTCGTCAACTGGTGGATCGATGACGTACCGGAGCGCGTGTATGCCTCCGGTGCCCTCCGGTTCTACGGTGACCAGAACGCCACCGAGCGAGGCCTCGGCGAACGCAAGGACAGGGGCACTCACGACGGCGCAGCCACCGACCCGTTCGCCCTGGATCTCCGCGACGACCCCCGGCTCGAAGCCCTCTACCTGAAGAACGAACACCATGACGGGTACCGGCGCGACCAGGATGTCTTCACCAGCGGCATCACCATCGAGGACAACCTTGCCCTCGTCGTCGACTACCAGCGGGGGCCCACTCTGTCCTACTCGCTCAACGCGCACAGCCCCTGGGAGGGTTACCGGGTGTCGGTGAATGGCACCGAGGGTCGCGCCGAACTGGAAGTGGTCGAACGGGCAGCCGTGTCTGGTAGCTCCGACAAGAAGAACGTCGTCGACCCCAGCGCCACCCCGGTCAGCGAGAACGACCAGGTGCGCCGCAACGGTGAACGCCTGATCGTCCAGCGGCACTGGGAACCGGCCACCGAGGTCACCATCCACAACGGGGAAGGTGCCCACGGGGGCGGGGACCGGCTGCTGCTCTCCGACCTGTTCAACGGCCCCGGGGAGGATCCGCTGGGCCGCCCGTCCGGGTACATCGATGGCCTCAGCGCCGTCGCCGTCGGCATCGCGGGCAATGAATCCCTCGCCACGTCGCTGCCCGTCCGGATTCCCGAGCTGGGGCTCGGCATGGACCTGCGGCGGACGCCGTGAGCGGCGCAGCATCGACGGTTCTCGTCACCGGAGGGGCCGGGCGGCTGGGCCGCAGCGTGGTGGCCGGCCTGGCGAACGCCGGGTACGCGGTCGTCTCCGTGGACCGCGATCTCGCGCCCGAGGATGCCTTCCCCGCTGGCGTGATCCAGGAACGCGCGGACTTGCTGGCCGACGGCGAACCCCGCCGGGTCATCGAGGCCCACCGTCCGGACGCGGTCATCCACCTGGCGGCCATCGCCGTCCCCTTCAGCGCTCCCGAAGAGGTCATCTTCCACACCAACAGCCGGTTGGCCTTTACGGTGCTCCAGGCTGCCACCGAACTGGGCGTCCGGAAGATCATTACCGCCAGTTCCCCGACGGTGCTCGGCTACGGCGCCCCTTCCGGGTGGCTTCCCGAGGAGTTTCCGCTCAGCGAGGCGACCCCGCCCCGGCCGTGGAACGCGTACGCCCTGTCCAAGTACCTCGCGGAGCAGGTCATGGAGATGTTCACCCTTTCCCACGGCGACCGTAGCAGGTACGCGGCGTTCCGCCCCTGCTTCGTCATCTCCCCCGAAGAATGGGACGGCGCACCCACGCAGCAGGGCCACACGGTGACCGAACGGCTCGCCGACGCGGCCCTCGCCGCCCCGGCCCTATTCAACTATGTCGATGCCCGCGATGTCTCGGACTTCCTGGATATCCTGCTCCAGAAGATGGACACCATTCCCAACGGGCAGACCTTCTTCGTGGGCGCGGCCGATGCCCTCGCCACCGAACCGCTGGCCGACCTCCTGCCACGATTCGTGGCCGGCAGCGGGTCACTCACCGAATCGCTCACCGGGACCTCTCCCGCGTTCTCGATCGAGAAGGCGCAACGCCTCCTCGGCTGGGAACCGCGCCGCAGCTGGCGCTCGGAACTGAGCACGGCGACGGCGGACGGCCAGCACCCACCAGAGAACCCCACCACCGACACGCCAGCCGAGCTGGCGACAGCCTCGCGCGGAAACCAGGTAAACCCATGAAATTCGACGGCGTCCTCTTTTTCCCAGTCACCCCGTTCTCCCCGGACAACACGGTTGACCTCGACTCGCTGAAGGAGCACGTCGGGTCGCGGATGCAACACAACCCGGGCGGTGTTTTCCCCGCCTGCGGCACCGGCGAGTTCCACTCCCTCAGCCTGGAAGAAGTGCGCGACGTCGTCCGCGCCACCGTTGAGGTGGTGGCGGGTGCCGTCCCGGTCGTCGCAGGCACGGGTGGGCCCCTCGGCCACGCACTGGCCACGGCCCGGGCCGCCGAGGAGGTTGGCGCGGATGCCCTCCTGGTGCTGCCGCCCTACCTGGTCAATGGGCCCATCGCTGGGCTGATCGCCTACATTGAGACCATTGCGGCTGCCACCAGCCTGCCGGTGATCGTGTACCACCGGGCGAACGCCAGGTTCACTGCCGCCGCCATGACCCACCTCGCGGCCAACCCCAAGGTGATCGGATTCAAGGACGGGGTGGGCGACGTCGGCGTGGCCCAGGAGATCGTCTCGGCCATCAGGGCCTCCGGGCGCAGCGACTTCCTGTTTTTCAACGGGCTGCTGACCGCCGAGCTGACCCAGGGTGCCTACCGGGGTCTTGGCATACCCCTGTACTCCTCGGCAGCGTTCGCCATGGCGCCGGACATCGCCAACGCGTACTACCGGGCCTACATCGACAACAACGAGGATCGCCGCCACCAGCTGCTCACCGACTTCTATGAGCCGCTGGTGCGTCTCCGCGACCAGACTCCCGGATTCGGCGTGTCACTGATCAAGGCGGGCCTCGGATTGGAAGGGCACGCCTACGGGTCGGTCCGGCCGCCCCTGGTTGACCCTACCGAAAACCAGCTCATGGAGCTCAAGCGCATCCTCGAGATTGGCCATACTTTGGCGTCCGCCCACGCATGAGCGCCCGCATCACTGCGCTGACCACCCGCCTGCACACCATCGACCTGACCCGTCCCTGGGGTCCGGACGTTCCGGTGGTCAACGTGGTGGCCACCGAGGTAAGCACCGACGAGGGACGGACCGGCTCCGGGTTCGCGTGGACCCCGACCATCGGCGCCCACGCGGTCCAGTCACTGCTGGATCATGACATTGCTCCCTTCGCGATCGGGCTGGAGGCCAAACCCGAGCTGGTCTGGGATCAGCTCTGGAAGTGGCTTCACGAAGCTGGCGGCGGTGGCCTGACCACCATCGCCATGGCCGGCCTCGACCTCGCCCTGTGGGACCTGACGGCCAAGGAACAGCACTCCTCGCTGACCGATCTGCTGGGGCAACGCCAGGACTCCGTTCAGGTCTACGGGTCAGGGGTGAACCTGCATTACTCACAGGAGGACCTGGTGGCGCAGGTGAAGCGCTGGGTTGCCAGCGGCAAGACGGCGGTGAAGATCAAGGTCGGCAAACCAGATATCCGCGAAGACATGGAACGGGTTGCAGCAGTCCGTGAGGTACTCGGTCGGGACCGCAAACTCATGATCGACGCCAACCAGCGCTGGGACCTGCCCACCACGCTGCGCGCCATCGATGCTCTCGAGCAGTTCGACCTGGAGTGGCTTGAGGAGCCCCTTCGCGCCGACGACCTGGGCGCGTACACCCGGCTGCGGAAGCAGTCACGGGTTCCGATCGCCCTGGGCGAGAACGTCCACACCATCTACCGCTTCAGCGACTTCATCGCCGCGGACGCCGTCGACATCATCCAACCCAATGTGGTGCGGGTGGGCGGGATCACCCCGTTCCGCCGGATCGTTGAACTGGCCCGGGCGCACAGCATCAAGGTCACTCCGCACCTACTGCCTGAACTGTCAGGACAGTTGGCCCTCACCCTGGCCGAACCGACCTGGGTGGAAGACGTCGAGGACGCCTCATTCGAGAGCCTCGGGGTCCTTACCGGACCCAGCCCGATCTCCATCCAGCGCGGACTGCTCACCACCACGGCGCAGCCCGGCCTCGGCCTCGACTTCGCTCCCTAAACCACCGGTCAGCACCACCGACGACCGTTTTCCCACCTACTGGAAGAGGAACACAGCGTGACTACCACCTCCGAACTCAATGAACTCACCAAGGCGGCCACCGCAGCGGCCACCCAGGCCGCAGCAGCCACTGACGGTGAACGCGCCGCCTGGCTTGTCGCGGTCGCCGACGCGCTCGACGCGAACACCGACGAACTGGTAGCCCTCGCGGACACCGAAACCCACCTTGGCCCCGTCCGGCTGAAGGGGGAAGTGGGTCGTACCACCGGGCAGTTGCGCCTCTTCGCCGACGTGATCACCGAGGGCTCCTACCTGGAGGCGATCATCGACCATGCGGTTCCCTCCGCTACCCCACCCAAGCCGGACCTGCGGCGGATCCTGCGCCCGCTGGGACCGGTCGGGGTATTTTCTGCCTCCAACTTCCCCTTTGCGTTCTCCGTAGCCGGCGGTGACACGGCGTCAGCACTCGCTGTCGGTTGCTCGGTCATCGTCAAGGCGCACTCGGGGCACCTGAAGTTGTCCGAGCGCACCGCCGAGATCGTCACCGAAGCCCTCGATAAGGCCGGAGCCCCCCGCGGCATCTTCGCGCTGATCAGCGGGCGAAGCGCCGGCACCGAGCTGGTGCAGCATCCGGCCATCAAGGCTGTCGGGTTCACGGGTTCGATCCCGGGAGGGCGGGCCCTGTTTGATCTGGCGGTGTCACGCCCCGACCCCATCCCGTTCTACGGCGAGCTGGGCAGCCTGAACCCGGTGGTCGTCACTGCGGCCGCCGCCGCTGCCCGCAGCACCGAACTCGCCGAGGGTCTGGTGGCTTCCTTCACGATGGGCGCTGGCCAGTTCTGCACGAAACCCGGTCTGGTGTTCATCCCCGCCGGCACCGGTTTCCCTGACCAGGTTGTCACTGCCGCAGCCGGCAAGGGCGGAGCACCCATGCTCACCACGCGGATCGCTGAGGCGTACCCGGACGGGCTCCGCCAGCTGGCCGAACAACCAGGTGTCGACGTCCTGAGCGGCGAGATCGCCCAGGAGGCCGCCAGCGACGGCGCCGCCCCGGTGGTCTTCTCCACCAGTGCCTCGGCTGTCCTGGCGAATCCCGACAGCATCCTTGAGGAATGCTTCGGTCCCACCACCGTGCTGATCGAGTACACCGATCAGGACGAACTCGCAGCAGTACTGGCGAAAGTGCCCGGTAGCCTGACCGGGACCATTCATGCAGAGGCCGATGAAGAGGTCACGGAGCTGGTGACCCAGCTGTCAGGACTGGCCGGGCGGGTGCTGTTCAACGGGTGGCCCACCGGTGTTGCGGTGAACTGGGCGCAGCAACACGGTGGACCGTGGCCTGCCACCACCTCCCTGTTCACCTCGGTGGGTGCGACGGCGGTGCGGCGGTTTCTGCGGCCGGTCGCCTATCAGGATGCGCCCGAGGCGGTCCTCCACCCGGCGCTGCGTGAGGCGAATCCCCTGGGCATCCCCCGCCGCGTCGACGGAACGCTCACGTTGAGCTAGGCACTGTACCTCCATCTAGACAGATATAGAGGTACAGCCCGCGCCGAGAGGTGCTCAGCTTCTTCCTATCCCCAGCCGCCCTACAACTGAAGAGTTGTGGGGCGGTTGAGGTTTCCCACCCTTTCGACCGGCCAGCGCTGATCAACGCTCAGGACTTCGATCCCGGCGTCACCGAGCAGCACGGTGTCCTCGATTTTCACGCCGGGCGCCGACGGGTTCCAGGTGAACGACTGGTTGGCCACCACCTCATCGTCGGTGACTGGGGTAGCCCGGGGATCGCGCCCCGCGTAGCCAGCCGGTCCGCCCTGGTGGTGCATCAGCCACTGGTCGGGACCGAAGCCGTGCCGTTCGTAGGATTCGCGCAGTTGGTCGATAATTCCGTTCAGGCGTGCGCCGGGGACTGTCGCGGTGAAGATGTCCTCTTCTACCAGCGCGATGCGCCGTTCGGCGTCGAGCGCTGATGCGGTGGCCGCACCGAACCGTACCCAGCGGGTGGCATTCGCAACCATCCCGTGCCGGCGGGCGCAGACCACCACCATCGCCCCGGCACCGAGTGGCGCCGCGGTTGGCAGTGGATGCCTGAACGTTGACCGGCTGCTGCCGTTGCAGAGCAGGACCAGGGGTTCGGCCCCGATATTGGTCACCCGTTCCGCCAGGGTCGCTGTAACCTGCCGTTCGGTGCTCTCCGGCGAAACCGTCATCAGGACATCGGTCAGGATAGCTGCCACTTCGCGGTTTAGCGCCCGGTACCGGGACAGTTCCACCGGGAGCAGGCTCCGGCGGGCGTCCCGCAGGTCGCGCGCCAACTCCGCCTCGGCCGCAGGCGCCACCCCGGGCCCGAACCAGCGGCCGACCTCGTGCAGCTGCTGATGCCAGGGCACCTGGTGGAGGGTCAGGCCTGGTGGGAGTTCCTCGGAACGCAACCGTTCAAACTCGTTGGTGAAGGTCACCAGGTGATCGCCGTCTCCGGTCACCAGGACCGCGGCCACCGGATCTCCGGCCAAGCTGATGTGGACCCGGCTCCCGCCCAGGTACCAGGTCAGCGCCGTAGTGGATGTCAGCAGCACCGCGTCGCGCCCGGAGCGGTCCAGGACGGCCAGCACCCGCTCGCGCTTCAGGGCCCGTTCCGTCGCGCAGTCCTCAGGCGTCGGGGCGGCGAAGGCGGCGTCCGCCGGCACGGGCCGGGTGAGATCGCCGACCAGCATCTCCCCGGTCATGGGAGGTCCACGATCGCGCCAGTGAGGGAGGTGATCTGAGCGACGTCGAGCCTGCCGTCGGCTACCAGCACCCTGACGGTGCGGGTCACGGGGGTACCCGGGGCAACGGTCAACGGGGTCTCCCAGGCAAGCGACAGCCCCACCCCTGGGTACCCCTCGGACCTGACGAACCAGGGGTCGGGGGCCTCGGGGGCGGCGAGGAACACCAGGGTGGCCTCGCTTCCGCTGAACTGTGCGCTGAAGGACAGCCAGGGTGAGGTGGAGCCGTGCACCCCTGCCTCTCCGGCTGCGTCCTCGGTCCGGATCTCCGGCTCTGCTGCAGCGGGGAGCCGCCAGAAGAATCCTCCGTACCCGCCGCCTGCACGGCCGTTGGACCCGGGGCTACCCAGGTCGACGCGGGCGTCCCGTGCGGCCAGGGTGAAGGAGAGCGAGAGCAGCCAGGTGGTGTCGTTGACGGGGGCCCCTTCCCACCGGCGGGTTTCGTCCAGTAGCGCGGTGCCGTCGGGCCCGGACCAAACCAGGTTCTCCTGGAGGGAGGCGCCGGTGAACTCCTGGCTGGAGGCGTGGATACGTCCGTGGTCCTCCCGCCAGATGTATCGCCCGGCTTCCCTGCGGTAGGTGCGCCCACCCCAGCAGTTGACGCCGTTGACGTCCTGGATCGCGACGCCGACCCCTAGGTGCCACACATGGTCGAGCGGCAGGTGGTCGGTGACGACCGTTCCGTTGAGCGTGCGGACCGGGTGGAGGTAGGGGCGCGGTGCCAGAGTGGGGGCGATGCTGGCGCCGTCGCGGTAGTCGGCGACATTTGTCCCGTTCACCAGCAGGCTTCCGGAGGGAGCCGATCCGGCCCAGTCGGGGAGAATCTCGCTGAAGAGCGCCTGGGCCTTTTGTGCCCGCTGGATGAGGGTTTCGACGTCGCGCACGACCGGGTGGGCGTCGTCGCCGTCCCCCTCCCAGGTCACATACCCATCGGGGATGGCGCGGGGTGCGTCCGCCGTGCGGATCGCTTCCATCACCGTCATGAAGGCGCCGCTGGCCTCGAGTGGGCTGAGCAGTGTCTCCCCGGTGGCCCTGTGCCGCAGCAGGTTCTCCAGAAGGTCAGTCCGTCCGAAGTGCTCGACCCGTTCATCCCCGTCGGTGGTGGTGATGGCCAGCTCGTCCTCGGTGTAGTAGAAGACGATGCGTCCCGTGGTCCCCTCGACCGTGACGCTCGGCCGCTCCTGGGTCGCGGCGCACAGCGTGAGGGCACACATCACTGTCAGGCCCGCGCTGGTGCGGATCCGCAGCGAGGAGGTGTCGTCGCTCTCGATGTCGTGGGCACGGAACAGGTCGGTTTCCACCGACAGGATGTCCTCGCGGGTTCGTGCTCCGGCGACGCGCAGAGCCGTGGCGACTGCGTGGGCCAGCGGGTTCGTGGCGACGCCGTCAACCACGTCGACCCCGTCGAGGGTCCGCTTTCCTGCCCAGCGGGAGCGCTTGAAATAGCCTCGGGTCCGCACCCAACGGCCTTCGGCGCTGATGCCGCGTACGGCGCCGATCTGGCCGGTGGCCAGGAGCTCGTCGATGCGGTCCAGTGCCAGCGAGCCGAGGCTCTGGAAGCCGGTTTGGACGGCGACGCCAGCCGTAGCCGCCTCGGCCAGCAGCTCCTCGAACTGTGCCATGGAGGCAACCGGGGGCTTTTCCAGGTAGACATCGCTGCCCAGGGTGAAAGCCGTGCGAGCCAGCGGAGCATGGGACTGGATGGGGGTGGCGATCACGACGACGTCCGGCGTGGCCCCCGATCCGGCCAGGCTGGCAAGGTCGGAGTGCACCTCCACCGCCGCGCCGACCGCTCCTGGCTCCGGGGGTGTCGGGTCGGCCACGGCGACCAGCCGGGTTTGTCCCGCATCCTCCAGCCGCGCAAGGTTGACCAGGTGGCGCGCTCCGTAACCGTGCACGCCGACCAACGCGACCGTCGAGGCGGGGGCTAGGTGGCCCGTCTGGCGAGTGGCCGCAACGCGTGAATCGGGCAGTGGCATCGGTGGATCCTTCTCGTGGGTAAGGGGTAGGGAACAACTGGGAGGGGACGGCATGGTGCCGTCCCCTCCCAGTTGCGGGTGCCTAGCCGGCGCTGATCAGGTTTTCGATCTCGCTGGTCATCTGCTCGGTGGCCTGCTCAGGGGTGAGACGCTCGAAGAGCACCTCGGAGACGTAGCGTCCCACCACGTCCTGCACTCCACCGGTACCAACCGGTGATGGCAGTGGCGCTTCAGCCATATCCGGGCGGATCTCGTCGAGGAAGGAGACCACCGACTGGTCTGCCTCACCCAGTTCGGGGGTGATCGCTTCAGCCATGTCCGGGTTTACCGGCACGCCGCGGTCGACCAGCATCACCTTCGCTGCCTCCGCGTCGTTGGCCAGGAAGTTCACGAAGTCAGCAGCGGCTTCCTTGTTCTCCGACTGTTCCGAAATGGACCAGTACATTGACGCCTTAAAGTACATGCCGTTCTCGGCGGCGTTGCCCGACTCGGAGGGGACGCGGAGCATGCTGATGTTGCTGTCCGATGCCGTGCGCAGGGCAGCCAGCTGGTTGGACCAGTACCAGCCCATTCCCGCCCGGTTGGTGGGGAACTCCCCTGCCTCAAAGGTGCCCGAGGAGTTCTCGGTGAACTCGGAGGCGGTGGGGCCGCCGCCGTCGTCGCGCACGGTCAACAGGTGCTCGAACCAGGAGGTGACGTTCTCGGGGCTGTAGCCCACCGAGCCTTCCTCCTCGTTGTAGAGGGACTCGCCCTGCTGGCGCAGCCAGATGCGCAGGTCAACATCCTGGGCCCCGAACTCGGTACCGCGGGAGTCCCCGCCAAGCTTCTCCTGCAGTTCGGCGGAAATGTTGTAGTAGTCATCCCAGGTCCAGGTGGAGTCATCCGGCAGTTCCACGCCCGCTTCCTCGAAAAGGTCCTCGTTCACCATGACCACGTAGGCATTCTGCCCCGTGCTCAGGCCGTACAGCCCGTCCTCGTACTGGCCCAGGCTCAGCGCCGAGTCGTCGAACTTCGAGAGGTCGAGGTTGGGAAGGTCGTTCAGGTTGGCCAGGGCACCGCGGCCCGCGTACTCCTGCAGGTACTTCTCATCCATGGTGATGACGTCGGGAGCGTCACCGCCGGCCGTGGTGGTGGCCAGCCGGTCCCAGTAGCCCCCGAAGTCGCCGTACTCGCCGGAGATGTCGACGCCCTCATTGTTCTCCTCGAACATGGTGATCAGCTGCTCGTTCGCCTCATGGCGGGGGTCCGAACCCCACCAGGAGAAGCGCAAGCTCGCATCGCCGGAGGCATCCGATCCGGAGTCGCTACCCCCGCCGCAGGCGGTCAGGCCCAGGGCGAGTGCCATGGCCATCGCTACTGCGCTACGGCTTTTAGTGGTGCGGGAGAATTTCGTCATTGATTTCCTCTTCTTCGTTTCGGTTCGTCTGCTGGGTCTGGTTCGGGTATGGATGGGAACGGGGTGGTACTGGTGGTGCCGTGGCTAGCCCTGGATCAGACCCTCGATCTCGGCGGTCATCTGCTCGGCAGCCTCGGCGGGGGTCATATCCCCGAACAGGACCTCCGAGTCGTACCGCAGGATCACGTCCTGGACGCCGCCCGCGCCGACCGGTGAGGGAGCGGGGCTGGTGGCAACGTTGGGTTCGATTTCCTCGAGGAAGTCGACCACTGCCTGGTCGGCCTCGCCGAGCTCCGGCCGGACGGCAGCCGCCATGTCCGGGTTCACTGGCACGCCGCGGTCGACCAGCATTTTCTTGGCCGGCTCCTCGTTGTTGGCGAGGTAGTTCACGAAGTCGGCGGCGGCGTCCTGGTTCTCGGACTGGCTGGAGATGGACCAGTACATGGATGCCTTGTAGTACATGCCGTTGTCGGCTTCGTTGCCGGTCATGGAGGGAGCGCGCAGCATCCTGATGTCGCTGCCGGAAGAGGTCCGCAGCACCTCCAGCTGGTTGGACCAGTACCAGCTCATGGCGGTCTTGTTGGTGGGGAAGCTCTGGCCTTCGAAGGTTCCGGCCTGGGCTTCAGTCCACTCGGCGGGGCTGGCACCGCCAGCCTCGTCGCGCACCTTGATCAGGTGCTCAAACCACGCCTCGGCGGACTCGGGGGTGTAGCCCACGCCGTCGTTGGTCTCGTTGTAGAGCGACTCACCCTGCTGGCGCAGCCAGACCCGGAGGCTTCCGTCGGCGGAATTGCCGTAATCGGAGCCGCTGACGCCGTCAAGGTTCTCGGAGACTTCCTTGGAGACCCGATAGTAGTCGTCCCAGGTCCAGGTGGTGTCGTCGGGTATCTCCACTCCCGCCTCGGCGAAGAGGTCAGCGTTGACGACAACGGTGAGGGCGTTGCGTCCGGTGCTCAGGCCGTACAGTCCGTCTTCAAACCGGCCCAGGTCGAGGGTGGCCTCGTCGAACTTAGAGAGGTCGATGTTGGGGAGCTCGGAGAGATCCGCGAGTGCACCCCGGCCGGCGTATTCCTGCAGGTACTTTTCGTCCATCGTGATGACGTCCGGGGCGTCCCGGCCGGCGGTGGTGGTCGCCAGACGGTCCCAGTAGCCGGAGAAGTCGGAAAACTCGCCCTCGATGGTGACGTCTTCGTTGGCAGCGGTGTAGTCCTCGATGATCTGCTCGTTCACTGCGTGGCGGGGATCCGATCCCCACCAGGAGAACCTGAGGTTTCCGTCGCCTTCGCTGCCACCGCTACCACCGCAGGCTGCGAGCGAGAGGCTGAGGCCTGCGACCATGGTGACCGCGGTGGCGGTCCTGATACGGGTGGATAAATTCTTCATTGAACGCTTCTTTCATTGCGTGCCGGGTAGTCCTGAAGACGTGCGGTGGGGTTATTTGCCGCCGGTGGTGGCGATGCCTTTGACGAGGTATTTC